>CAVKDE010000121.1:0-5262 GCA_963654835.1 Duodenibacillus sp.
TGGTATGGTAAGAGAAAATGGTAGTGCAGGTATCATTGGTACTAAAAATGTGATGGAAGTGCCGTTCCAGCAAGTAAATGTTACCGAAGAAGCTATTGAACGTTTTGGTGCTGATCCAAGCCAAGCTTCCACTTCTATTTTAGTAAATGTGCCTTCTATTAGAACAAGCAGCAGCACTATTTACAACGATTTTTCTATTCGTGGACAAGCTGCGAATGCTTATCAGTTCCGCGTTAATGGTGTACCAGGATTACTTTCGCAAAATAATCTGCCGATGAATATGTTTGAAGGTGTTGAGGTTATTTCCGGTGCTTCTGTAGGTGTGTATGGTACAGCTGCTAAAGAATCTGCTGGTGGCAGCATTAACCTGCGTACTAAACGTGCTGGCGATAAAGATATTACCCGTTATACAACTACTTTTGCTGGAGCAAGTTCTTGGGGTAACTATTTAGACGTATCTCGCCGTTTTGGTAATGATAAGCAATTTGGCCTGCGTATCAATGCTTCTCATGTTGATGGTGAAACTGCTATTGATGGTGAAAATGTAAAACAAAAAACTTTTGCAATTAACTTTGATGCACATACTAAAGTATCTGATACGAACTTGTTCTTAGGCTACCGTGATTCCAAAGTAAACGATTCGCTACGTTATTTTGATTTTAGTAGTAAAAATATTACTAAAATGCCTAGCGCTCCTAAAGCATCTAATAATTACGCATTTAAAGGTTCTAATCTTGGTATGGAAACCACCATGTTTACATTAAACCATGAACAGAAATTAGGTGAAGATACTAAAGTTTTCTTGAATGGTGGCTATGGTTATAACAATGGTTATGATTACCTTGTAACCAAATCTTCTCGCTTTAATGTTACTAGTGATGCAGGTGACTATACTAGCAGAATTCAAAATGAGCCTTATTGTGTAAAAAATGGTTATTTCCAATTAGGTGTAAAGCAAAACTGGACTGCTGGTAATGTAAAAAATGAATTTGCTTTATCTTGGGATAAAAACTGGTATCAAGGCCAGTGGGGCAAAACAGATGAAACCAATGGTTATGGTACTGTAAATGGTAACTTATATCATGGTGGTAGCACATTTGATGTCATTAGCAATAATATTGGTAAGGCATTACATGGCAGCACACAGCAATATTATGGCTGGACTGCTGTAAATACTTCGGAAATCGGTAAAGCTTCTGTAACATTAGGCGTACATAGACATACTGCTAGTGATACTAGTGCTTCCGGTAAAAATACTCAAAGCAGTGCTACATCTCCGTTATATGGCGTCGTTTATCGTCCTGATGATAATTTCTCCCTTTTTGCTAACCATACGGAAAGCTTCCAACAGGGTTCTGTTGTAGGCAGTGATTATTATAATGTAAATTCTATTCTTGATCCTGCTAAAACTAAATCAAATGAAGTAGGTGTAAAATATACCAATGGTAATGCTGTGGCTTCGTTGTCTTATTTTGATATGAAACAGGCAGCTACTATGGACAAAAATATTGCTGGACTTTCTAAACCCATTCGTACTATTGATGGTGAAAATACTTTCCGTGGTATTGAACTTTCTTATGGTGGTAAAATTGCTGATAAATGGTCGGCAATGGGTGGTTTGATGTATCTTGATAGTGAATACAGCAAAACATCTAGCAGCTATCTTAATGGTAAGCAAATTAAAGGTACCGCTAAATTTAGTGGTGTGGCTAACCTTGCTTATGCTCCACAAGATAATTTGTCTATTTGGGGCCGCATGATTTATACTGGTTCTGCTCCGCTTTATACTGATGCTGATAGAGAACTTACTGTTCCAAGCTTTACTACCTTTGATTTTGGCGCAACTTATAAGACTAAAGTAAACAGCACTCCTGTAACCTTTAGTGCCACTTTATTCAATGCTTTCAACAAAGATTATTGGATGGCTCGTCCTACTTATAATTATGGTATCCTTGGCAATCCGAGAACTTTATTCTTGTCTGCACAGTTTGATCTTTAATTATTAGTGTATATTTGAATTTTAATATATGGCTGTTACTTTTTAGTAGCAGCCATATTTCCATACGTGGAGGATTATATTTTGAAAAAGATATTTTTGCTTTTCCTAAGCATTTTTACGGTAATAATACTTTTAGTTGCTGGTTGTGGTAGCTCCGAAAAAAATAAATCTGTTACTGATAATGCTAAACAGTTAGTTGTTACGGATAGTGTAGGCAGAAAAATAAGCCTTGCCGGACCGGTAAATCGTGCTGTTATTGTAAATGCTTATAATGCAGAGCTGATTAATGCTATAGGCGCAATGGATAAGGTAGTTGGTGTGGATTATTATATTTATCAGGATCAGGAAGGATTTAAACACCGCTTTACTAAGGATATGTTGATTGGTCAAAGCAAAGGCAGTGATTTAAATTATGAAAAAATCATTGAATTAAAGCCAGAAGCAGTTATTTTAACGAGTAATTATAATTGGCAGGATGCAGAAAAAAAGTTAAAGCCTTTTGGGATAGAGGTTATAAATGTAGATGCTTATTATACAGATAAATTTGCCGAAAATGTAAAGCTATTAGGGCAGATTTTTGGTAAGGAAGAAAATGCTAAGGAATTTGCAGATTATTTTTTATCTAAGCTGGCTTATATAGATAAGCAATTGCAAAATGTACCTAAACGCCGTGTTTATTATGAATATAGAACTGCTGGAAGAACTACTGTGCCTGGGGATTATTTCTATGAAATGGTTAAACTTGCGCATGCAGATAATGTGTTTAGTGACGCTAAAAGTAGTACAGTTGATATTGAAGCTGTAGTTGAAAAGAATCCGCAGTATATAGTAAAGGTGTCAGATACAAATGTATATTCTTCTTATGTACCACCAGTAGAAGCAGAGCATAAGCAGATTTTTCAAGAACTAATTGCCCGCCCGGGATGGGATCAGATAGATGCAGTAAAAAATCAGCATATATTGCTTTTATCGCATTATGTGCATGGTGGAGCTTCAAAGCTTGTAGGAACAATGTACATTGCTAAATTTTTATATCCTGAGTATTTGCCAGATTTACATCCTGAAAATGTATTTAAGGATTGGCTGACTAAATATCAGCATTTAGATTATATTTCCGGGCATACATATCCTGCGTTTAAATTGGATGAGTGAAATGAAAGATTTAGAAAAGAATTATAAAGTGCGAGAGCAAAAGAAATTTTTGCTGATCGTTGGAGCAGCTTTTTTTATGTTATTGGCTGCCTATATATTTACAACACTAGGCATGAAAAATGTTCCGTGCACACAAACTATAGTAGCTATAAGTAAGGCTGTAAGTGGAACAATTAATAGTGGTGCGGATGCAGCAACTAATAAAGTTATTATGCTGCTGCGTCTACCGAGAATTGCTTTAGCAATTCTTGCTGGTGTGGGGTTAGCTGTATCTGGTGCAGTAATGCAGTCACTCACACGTAATTATCTCGTAAGTCCTTTTACGTTGGGAATTTCTTCGGCAGCAGCATTTGGTGCCTCGATGAGTATTGTCTTTGGCACGGGTTTGTTTTTTCAAAGCGAGATAGGTATGATAAGCTGTGCATTTGTTGCCTCATGTGCGTGTGGTTGCATTGTGTATGGTGTATCACGTTATATTGGTTTGAATCCAAGTTCGATTGTGCTGGTGGGGATAGCTTTGAATTATTTGTTTAGTGCCATGACAGCAACAATAGAGTTTTTTGCTAAGGAGCATAAGTTGGAAGCTGTTGTGCAATGGACGTTTGGGTCATTTAATAGAGCTACTTGGGATGGTGTAACAGTTACTTTTGTTATTGTAGTTTTGGGGGTAGTGATACTTATGCTTTACAGCTTGAAATTAAATGCTATGGCAACGAATGGTGATGAAATGGCTAAAAGTTTAGGTATAAGTGTAAGCCAAATACGTGTAGTATGTGGTATGACTGCAATTTTGTTGACAGCGACGATTATCAGCTTTACGGGTGTGATTGGCTTTGTAGGCTTAATTGCTCCGCATATAGCAAGGTTGATTATAGGTGATAATCATCTATATTATTTGCCGTTTGCTTCGGTGTTAGGTGGCCTGCTGCTATTAGTATCAGATACAATAGGAAAGTTTATTTTGTACCCGGTAAATATTCCCGTGGGCATTGTTATTTCTTTTTTAGGTGTACCGCTTTTCATACATTTGATTTTAATGAAAAGACGCAGTATAGATTAGGCGGGATAGCGTTATGGAATTACAGATTAAAAATTTAAAATTTGCTTATAAGAAAAAGCAAACAGTATTGCAGAATATCTCTTTTGATGTAGCGCAGGGAGAGGTTTTAGGCATTTTGGGAATTAATGGCACAGGCAAAACAACACTTTTGAAATGCTTGAATAATATCTTGAAACCAGATGAAGGCAGCATAAATTTTGCTGGTAAAGATATATTACATCTGCCACAGAAGGAAATTGCTAAGTTTATAGCTTATGTTCCGCAGTATGCTAACAATCTTTCGCCTGTAACAGTAATTGACTTTGTGATGCAGGGGCGCATTCCTTATGCTGGGTTTACTTTTTCCAAAGAAGATAAAAAGTTAGTGTTAGATATTTTGAAAAAATTTGCTTTGGAAAGTTATGCTTTTAGGCAAGTAAATGAGCTAAGTGGTGGTGAAAGACAGAGAGTGTTGATTGCTAGAGCTATGGTACAGAATCCGAAAATTATTATTTTGGATGAGCCGACGAGCAGCCTCGATTTGCATAACCAATTGTTTATTTTGGCGATTATCTGTAAGATGGCACAAGAGAAAAACTTAGCTGTAATAATGACAATTCATGATCTTAATTTAGCTAGTATGTTTTGCGATAAGCTGCTGATGCTGAAAAATGGTCTTGTTTTTGCGTCGGGAAAGGCAGAAACAGTTTTGACAGAAGCAAATATCAAGGCTGTTTATAATGTACAGACGGTTATCAGCATGGTTGATGGTTGTAAGCACATAAGATTAG
This sequence comes from Duodenibacillus sp., assembly GCA_963654835.1. Taxonomy (GTDB): domain Bacteria; phylum Bacillota; class Negativicutes; order Acidaminococcales; family Acidaminococcaceae; genus Phascolarctobacterium_A. Next base: position 4,982 of record CAVKDE010000121.1, read on the forward strand.
TTCGGGTGTAACCCTCAACTAGTTTTACAGACTACTAAAATACTCCTCATAACCAAAAATCCCACCTACGCACTTCACAAAGAAGCACGCAGGTGGGATTTTAAAATTTAGCTGTTAAAGCGTTTGCAACATTTCCGCTTGCAGTTGTTTGATTTCTGTTACTGGAAGCATTGTTGCTTTAGCAACATCTTGAACAGATAACTGCATATGCAGCATACGCTTAGCAGTATTAATTTTTTCTTTAGAAGCACCAATATTAGCACCGATATCATAAATATCTT
>CAVKDE010000122.1:0-5217 GCA_963654835.1 Duodenibacillus sp.
GAACTTAGGCAACAGAAAAAAATATCTGCTAGAGAAATGAGTCTGGCAATAGGACAAAACGAAAGTTATATCAACCGCATTGAAAATAAGCTTAATTACCCATCAATGCAAGGATTTTTCTATATCTGCGAATACTTAAATATCACGCCTCAACAATTTTTTAATTCACAAAATCCTGCTCCGGAGAGAATTACAAAAGCCGTTGGTTTATTACAAAAACTAAATACAAAACAAATCGACATTATAATTGCTTTACTGCAAACAATGCAAGGCACTAAAAAAGACTGATTAACTAGCTTCTAACGCTAACTAATCAGTCTTTTAATTTTTTAACTAAGCACTTTTACGCCTCATTCCATGTTCTAACAACTTTACGGTAAAGGTAATAGCCTATACCCCCAGCCACAGTTTCTGAAAAAGGAAAAGCAAGCCATGTATAATTTAACCCCAGCAATGATAATAACCAAAAACTGGGCATCAGCGTAAAAATCTGGCGCGTAAGTGAAAGCAGCGTGCTCGTCCGCCCATAGCCAATCGCCTGGAAAACTTCCGGCATCATCAGCGAAAAAACAGCGGAAAAGAAACTTGTACCGATAATAGGAAAAGCTATTGCGCCTATCTCATGTACTTCAGCATCAGTAGAAAAAATATTGATCACCTGATGAGGAAAGAGCACGAAAGAAACGAAGCCTACAACCATAAACGCCGCTGAAATATAGCACGATTGACGAATGGTTTCCTGGCAGCGCGTATAAGCTTTGCGTGTATAGTTAAAGCTCAAAATAGGAATTATACAAGTGCAAAGGCCAAAAAGCGGAATAAAGAAAAATGTCTGCATCTTATAATACAAACCTAAAACCGTTACCGCTGCATCGGAAAAGCCTGCTAAAATCATGTTCAACACCACAATATAAACCGTGCAGGTTCCCATCATAATAATATAGGCATAACCATAATGATAAATGCGTTTGGTGTAATGCCATAAAGAAGCAAGGCTCACAGGCGGACGACGATAACCGTGAAAATAAGTTATCAGCGCAGCTGCCAGCTGCCCGATAACCGTAGCATAAGCAGCACCAGCCACACCCATAGCAGGAACAAAATGCCAGCCAAAAATTAAAAGCGGATCCAGGGCAATATTGATAAGTGCACCTACTGTCTGCGCTACCATCGGCACGCGCATATTTCCCTGTGCCTGCTGCACCTTCGTCCAGTTGCCCTCCAAAAATACGCCAATACTGCCTACGCATACAATATTGCCATATGTTACCGCCGCAGCCACCGCTCCCTCTGCCGAAGCAGAAGTCAATACATAAGGCCGCATAAACAAATAGCAAAGCACTGCAAAAATTACCCAGCTGATAACTTCCAGCACCATGCCTGTGCCTGCTGCGTAATCAGCAGCCTGCGTTTTTCCTTGCGCGTATTTGCGTGCCATGTAGGTATTTACACCCACACCAGTACCAACAGCAACTGACATAGCAATAAACTGCACCGGGAAAATTACAGAAAGCGCAGTCAACCCATCAACAGAATATAAACCAACAAAAAAACTGTCGACAATATTATATAAAGCCTGAATAAGCAGGGCAAACATTACTGGTGGTGCCAGCTTGCGTAAAATGGTACTAATTTTTTCCGTTGCGAAAAAGTTGTTTTGGCTAGTATCCTCCATTTTACAAAAGTTTTTTCTCCCACTCAGCAGGCTTAAAACCTGTCAGCACAACTTTTTCGGTAACGATTACCGGACGCTTAACCAGCATACCGTTTGTCGCCAAAAGCTGCAGCTGCTCATCTTCGCTCATATCCGGCAGCTTATCTTTAAGCTGCATAGATTTATATAACAAGCCGCTAGTGTTGAAGAATTTTTTCAGCGGCAGGCCGCTCTGTGCATGCCAAGCCTTGAGTTCTTCATAAGTAGGATTGTTTTCTACGATATGACGGTCTTCATATTGCAGGCCATGTTCGTCCAGCCATTTTTTCGCCTTCTGGCAGGTAGAACACTTAGGATATTCTACAAATAACATAAAAATCAACTCCTGTTCTTCAATTTATTAAAACGTCAGACGCATCTTGTACCACATTACATTACCGTGAGTAGATTCGCTAACGCCTTCATTAACAAAGCCAAACTTTGCGTAATAATGCAGCAGCTTCTCCTTGCAGGTCAGCACCAAACCTTTGCGCCCTTGCGCTTTCGCATCAGCAATCGCTGCTTTAATCAGCTCACCGGCATAACCATGCTTGCGATAAGCAGGAATAGTATTCACACCAAAAATCATCTGCCATGCACCTTGAGGATTATGCAGCTGTGCCTTCTCATACATTTCATCCGTCAAATCGGCAGCATCTGTCACCATGCCATCTACGAAGGCAATAAGTTTATCATTATCAAACATCAACCAAAAGTGCGCCGCATAATGCTCCAGGCGGTCAGCGAACTCCTCTTTTGTTGCTGCCTCCGCAGCGGGAAAGCACTCTGCTTCTACCGCAGCAATTGCTTCTAAATCAGCCAAGGTAGCTGTTCTTATTTCCATCATTATTTCACCTCGTATAATTTTTACTTGTTCAGTATAACACGAGAAATGCAGAAAAGCAAAAAGCAGCTGCGCACTAAACAGAGTTCAGTACAACAGCTGCCTGCATAAATTTAATTTTATTTAACCATATATCTGATCCAGATTGCACCGTCAGCAAAAGGCTGCACGCTCTCCAGCTTCAGTTGAAACGGTTCGCGATCCATCGGCAAGCCGTCAAACATCGCCGCCATAACGCCACGCCCGTCAATACCAGGCGCAAGCAGCACGCTCACTTCATCTAAAAGACCTGCATCAAGGAAGCCTGCGTTGATATGACCGCCGCCAACAACCGCCATACGCTCCACGCCAAATTCGTCATGCAAAATTTCACTAGCACGCGCTAAATCAATATACTCCTTGCCACAGGCAATCCACGAAATATTTTTGCTATCAAGATAAGCAAGATATTCCTTCGTCACCTTTTCACTCGTTACGATGATAAGTGCTTCGCCTGCACCCTTATCCTCATTCCAGAGCAAAGTTCCCTTCGTATCCACGACAACGCTGTACGAAGCAGCAGCTCTCTTTTTAGAAAAATCCTCTTTACCCAAAGCTTCACTATTTTTCGCTGCAAATTCACCCGGCAAAGACATTTCCAACTGCGCCGTTACCTTACCGCTCACAAAAGCAGTGCATTTTAACTCATCCAGCGTGCTGTAATACTCCTTGCTGCCTTGCACTTTTACAGTCATGCCACAATCAATACGTCCATCAATAGCTGCCATCATGTGGCAGATGATATAAGGTTTGTTCATTTTGATACCTTTCCTTTCGTTATTTTACTAACAGCATACACCTTAGAGCAAGGTCAAAGTCAAGGGGAGGAATAATTTGCTTCGCAGTATGAAGCGTTTTCATCTTCTCATATACAAAAGCGGATAAGGCTGTCCCTGCTCGTCCAGCTCGCTTCTTTTGTACGTTGTAAAACCCATGCGTTCATAAAATTTCTGCGCCTGCGGATTCTGCTCATTTACAGTAACTTCATTCACAGCATATTGCGCGAAAGCAAGCTCCACTAGCTTTTTGCCAATCCCCTGTCCACGCTTTGCATCATCAACAAAAAGCATTTCCAGTTTTTTCTCGGCAATGCCCATGAACGCAAGCGGTTCGCCATCATCGTCATAAGCCACAATGAGCACAGGTATCTCGGAGAGAGCCTGCGGCACATACGCTTTTATCTGCAAAATTTCCGCATCACTCAAAAACAAATGCGTCGCCCGTACTGAACGCTCCCATAAAGCGACTAATTTATCTATCAATGCTTGATTGCGTACTTTTGCTTCTTTAAATTGCATATATTTTTAATTCTCCTAACCTCTAACTAATCCCTTGGTCCGTAAAACCTGTCACCATTCAAATGAATCATATGGTCAGGCACTTCCGCAATCCACACTTCCGTATCCCAAGCTAAATCATCTGCAAATTTTTTATAAGTCTTGAAATCTAAAAATGCTGTCACGTACACCTTGCCCACAACAACATTTTTCGTCAGCTCTTTTAATTCTAAAATACGTTTTGGATTCATCGGTCCAACACTTGTTACCGCTTCAATAAAATACAACCATTTTTTATCTGCGTCATATAATACTACATCTGGCATTTTATCATGCAAAGTAATACTAAAACCTAACTTTTGTAATTTAACTACATTTTTTACTAAATCCTTATTAGTCGTATCCCCTAAATATAAGCACTCTGCTTGCACAGCAAAACGAGGCAAAAATTCTTCAATAATAGCCTTCTGCAAAGCGTTATGCTTACCAGCAGATAATTTATATTCTACATCATTAATGCGTACAGACTGCTTTTGTAGAGATTTTTTGGAAGCATATAAATCCACTAACTTTTCATGATAAGTTAAAAACAAATTTACCTGCTCCCGCCAGTTGTCACTATCAAGACACTGTAAAACACTCAATGCTTCTCCCGTCAAACGATATCTATAATTAGGGCTGTTAGTCGCCAACCCATTATCTTCAATAATTGCTGCTGTTCTAAATGCGTGCATTGCCTGCTTACGAAAAGTTTCACGACTGTTTTCTGCATAAGTAGCACGATAAAATTGATTAACAAACTGAATAATATCATGTATTCTGATCCATTCATTTTGAGCTTTTGCCCACGCTGTTTTCGGCTTAATTCCCGCCATTGCCAAAATTGCATAGCAACAAACATCAGCCTGTTGCTTTTTAGGCATACCAACTGCTTCTAAAAAAGAATGTACTTCCTCAATTTTATCCACAATACACCTCCAAAATTTCATCACATTTGCTTTCGGATAAATCATTCTCCTGCATCAATTTTTTACCCATACTCTGTATATCTTCCAGACAGGGAATTGGCATTGTATTGACTTCCGTTGAGTTTACCTGTGTCGAGCCATTTAATATACGGTAATAAATATCGTAAAGAGTAGAATTAAACAATACATACAAGCCATACACCAGACATTCAGATAATTCTATCGTTACACCATCAATAAAATTTATCTTATTCTGCGTGCTGATATTAGCGTACTGCGCAAAATTTTTCGCCAAATAAATTGCACTCTGCAAGCGACGATGTTCTTCCTTAGCTGTAAAACGTTTTACAAATAAATAATTTTCATTTTTTTGCAACAAGCCTGCTTTATCCGTCG
>CAVKDE010000123.1:0-5105 GCA_963654835.1 Duodenibacillus sp.
GCACTGTGCTATATGACTGTGCAATCCGCTGATTTAATCATGCGCCATCTGGAGCATTTCCATGAAATTCTGCGCCGCCGTGCTGCTGAATTTAAATACACTGTAATGATTGGCCGTACCCATGGCATTCATGCTGAACCGATGACCTTCGGTATGAAATTTTTGCTGTGGTCTGCGGAAATTGAACGCAATATCGAGCGTTTGAAACAAGCCCGCGAAATGATGGCTGTAGGCAAGCTTTCCGGTGCTGTTGGTACTTATTCCAACATTGATCCGTTCGTAGAAAAATATGTCTGTGAAAAGCTGCAGCTGACCCCGGTACGTTTGGCAACACAGGTTATCCAACGTGACCGCCATGCGCATTTCATGACTACTTTGGCTATCATCGGTTCTTCTTTAGATAAAATGGCTACGGAAATCCGTAATCTGCAACGCACTGATATCCGTGAAGCTGAGGAATATTTTGCTCCCGGCCAAAAGGGTTCTTCTGCAATGCCGCATAAACGTAACCCTATTACCTGCGAAAAAGTTTCCGGTATGGCACGCCTCTTGCGTGGCTATGCTGTAGCTGCTTTAGAGGATGTAACCCTGTGGCATGAGCGCGATATTTCCCATTCTTCTGTAGAACGCGTTATCCTGCCGGATGCTACGATTGCGCTTGACCATATGCTGCGTAAATTTACGAACATTATTGATAAACTGCTGGTATATCCTGATGCTATGATTGCTAACATGAATAAGACCGGCGGCCTGATTTTCAGCCAGAACCTTTTGATTGCGCTTGTAAGCAAAGGCGTGCTGCGTGAGGATGCTTATAAATGGGTACAACGCAACGCTATGGCCCGCTGGCTGGAGGGTGCAGATTTCAAAACTAATGTTGAAGCTGACCCTGATATTAAGAAATATCTTACCGACGATGAAGTTGAGCACTGCTTCGATCCGAAACCGATGCTGCGCCATGTTGATGAGATTTTCGCTAGATTTGGTTTATAATTAGGATAAGGAGAGACTGCTAATGTCATCTGTTATTGTTTTAGGCGCTCAATGGGGCGATGAAGGTAAAGGTAAAATTGTTGATTACTTGGCTCAAAAGGCTGATGCTGTTGTCCGTTATAGCGGCGGCTCTAATGCCGGTCATACTGTTGTAGTTAACAATATCAATTATAAGCTGCGCTTGCTGCCGTCCGGCGTATTGTTCAGCGATAAAACCAACGTGCTGGGTAATGGCGTTGTTATTAATCCTGGTGTTGTGCTGGCAGAAATTGCTGGTATGAAAGAAAAAGGCATTGATTGCAGCAACCTGGTTATTTCTGACCGTGCGCACGTTGTTCTGCCTTACCATCAACGTCTTGACGAACTGCAGGAGGAAGCATTAGGCAACCATAAGATTGGCACCACTAAGGGCGGTATCGGTCCCTGCTACATGGATAAGGTTGCGCGCGTAGGCATCCGTATCTGCGATTTGATGGAGCCTGAAACCTTTGCTGATAAGCTGAAAGTTAATCTGGAAGCGAAAAATGCTATCATTACCAAAATTTATGGTGGCGAACCGTTTGATTATGAAACTGTGCTCAAGGAATATTTGGCTTACGCTGAAGAGCTGCGTCCTTACGTTGCTGATACCGGCGTAGTTATGGATGAGCTGTTTGCTGCGGGTAAAAATGTGCTGTTTGAAGGCGCGCAGGCTACCTTCCTTGATATTGACCATGGTACGTATCCGTATGTAACAAGCTCTAACCCGACCGCAGGTAATGCCTGCACCGGCAGTGGTATCGGTCCACGCTATATCGACCACGTTGTAGGCGTAGTAAAAGCTTACACTACCCGTGTTGGCGAAGGTCCCTTCATTACCGAGCTTTTGGATACTGATGGCCCTGGTACGCAAATCCGCGAAACCGGTCATGAATATGGCACTGTTACCGGTCGCCCGCGTCGCTGCGGCTGGCTGGATGCTTTCATGCTGCGTTATAGCGCACGCTTGAACAGCTTGGATTATTTGGCAATTACCCGTCTGGATATTCTTGATCATATGCCGAAAATTAAAATGTGCGTTGGCTACAAGATTGGCGATGAAGTTTTGAAACGCATCCCTGCAAGCCTCAATGTGCTGGCTAAGGTTGAGCCGATTTTTGAAGAGTTTGATGGCTGGATGACTGATATCAGCGGCATCCGTGAATATGATAAGCTGCCGGAAAACGCTAAGAAATATCTGGCACGTTTAAGCGAGGTTGCTGGTGTAGAGTTAGGTATTGTTTCTGTTGGGCCTAATCGTGAGCAGACTATCGTTTTAAAAGAGCTGCTGTAATATAAAAATCGCGGATAAAAGGCCATCTGCTTCAGAAAAGTTCCTAGACGTACTTTTAGTACGCCGTCGTCACTTTTCTTCGCATCTGACACTTTTCTACGCGATTTAAAAATAAAAGATAATTTCTAAAAAAATACTTGACAGCAAGCAGCTGAAATAGTATAATACTAATGTTGCTAATCAATGCAACGCAATGATTCACTAGCTCAGTTGGTAGAGCACCTGACTTTTAATCAGGGTGTCCCGAGTTCGAGTCTCGGGTGGATCACCACGAAAATTCGCCGTTCTTCGCAAGAAGGACGGCTTTTTTGTTTAGGAAAAGTATACCAATTTCTGCTTGCATATTTTTTCTAAAAAATGCTGCGTAAACATTTCAGAAGAAGAACAAACCTTGCTATATAAGAATACTTGTATACATGTCCCTAATCACTTGTATTTAGCTTCAATCTTCTATACAATTAACCATGTAAAGAATAAGGAGGTCACCCCAATGCCTAAAATCAACACAGTATTAGTTGCTAACCGCGGCGAAATTGCTATCCGCGTTTTCCGTGCTTGCAACGAATTAGGAATTCACACTGTAGCTATATATTCTAAAGAGGATACACTTTCTTTGCACCGTAACAAAGCGGACGAAGCTTACATGGTCGGCGAAGGCAAAAGCCCTACCGATGCTTATCTTGATATTGAAGATATTTTGCGTATTGCGCGTGAACATGATGTTGACGCTATCCATCCCGGTTACGGTTTCCTGTCGGAAAACAGCAACCTTGCACGCCGTTGTGCGGAAGAAGGCATTACCTTTATCGGTCCGCGCTTAGAGCACCTTGTAATGTTCGGCGATAAGCTCAACGCCCGTAAACAGGCTGAGCTTGCCGGTATTCCTATGATTCCCGGCTCTAACGGCACTGTTAATAGTATGCAGGAAGTGCTGGATTTTGGTGAAAAATTTGGCTATCCCATTATCATTAAAGCTGTTAACGGTGGTGGCGGCCGTGGTATGCGCGTTGTCCACAGTGCGGAAGAAGCAGTAACTGCTTACGATATGGCTAAGAGCGAAGCAAAAAAAGCTTTTGGCAATGATGAAATTTATCTGGAAAAATATCTGCAAAACCCGAAACATATTGAAGTGCAGATTATCGGCGATACACATGGCAATTTAATGCACTTGTTTGAGCGTGACTGCTCTGTACAGCGTCGTCACCAAAAATTAGTAGAAATTGCCCCTGCTTTTGCTTTGCCTATTGAGCAGCGTCAGGCTATCTGCGACGCTGCTGTTAAACTGATGAAAAATGTAGATTACATCAGCGCAGGTACGGTAGAATTTTTGGCTACTCCAGACGGTAAATTCTATTTCATCGAAGTTAACCCGCGTATTCAGGTGGAACACACCGTTACCGAACAGATTACAGGTATTGATATCGTGCAGACGCAAATCAAAATTGCTGAAGGCTACAGTCTGCATGATAACGTTATCGGTCTGCCTGAGCAAAAAGATTTAAAAACTATGGGTCACGCTATCCAGTGCCGCATTACTACCGAAGATCCGTCCAATAATTTCATGCCTGATACCGGCAAACTTATTACCTATCGCAGTGGCGGCGGTTTCGGTGTGCGTTTAGACGGCGGCAACGCTTTTACAGGCTCTGTTATCACTCCGTATTATGATTCCCTGCTGGTTAAGGCTACCACCTATGGCTTGACCCACGAGATTGCTATTACGAAAATGCTGCGCTGCTTAAAAGAGTTCCGTATCCGCGGCGTAAAGACTAACATTCAGTTCTTGGAAAACGTGCTGCAAAACCCGCACTTTATCAGAGGTGATTACAGCACAGATTTTGTTGATACTACGCCTGAGCTGTTCGTATTCCCGAAAACCTTAGACCGTGGCAATAAACTTTTGCATTACATCGCTGATATTACTGTCAACGGTTATTCTAACGTCGGCGTGCAGCCGAAGCCTGATTTTGCACCACTCAATATGCCTAAACCTTACAATGGCATTCTTGCACTTGGTGCAAAACATATTCTTGATACCCGTGGTGCAGAAGGTTTAGCTGATTGGGTAATGGCGCAGCAGGAAGTGCTCATTACCGATACCACCTTCCGTGATGCGCATCAATCATTGTTTGCAACCCGCCTGCGCACTGCTGATATGCTGCGCGTAATGCGTGATACTGCGGGTAAACTGCCTGGCCTTTTCTCCTTTGAATGCTGGGGCGGCGCAACATTTGACGTAGCTTACCGCTTCCTTGATGAAAGTCCGTGGCAAAGACTTGCGCAGTTCCGTGAGGCAGCACCGAACATTCTCTTCCAGATGCTTTTGCGTGGTGCTAACGCTGTTGGCTACACCAGTTATCCAGATAATGTGGTTAAGCAGTTTATCCAACTGGCAGCTAAAAACGGTATTGACGTATTCCGTATTTTTGACAGCTTAAACGGCTTGGATAATATGCGCCTTTCTATTGACACTGTACGCGAATGTGGTAAGGTTGCTGAAGCAGCACTGTGCTATACCGGCGATATTTTAGACCCCACACGCGATAAATACGATTTGCAATACTATGTGAACATGGCTAAAGAGCTGGAAAAAGCAGGTGCTAATATCATCGCGATTAAAGATATGGCAGGCTTACTCAAACCGGAAGCAGCTTATCGCCTTGTGAGCAGCTTAAAATCTTATGTAGGGGTGCCTATTCACCTGCACACGCACGAAGGCAGCGGCAACGCTATTTACACCTGTGCACGCGCTATTGATGCTGGTGTAGATATCGTAGATACTGCTATGAGTGCTATGAGC
>CAVKDE010000124.1:0-5069 GCA_963654835.1 Duodenibacillus sp.
TGCGCCAGCAGCGTATTCACGCGCTGCGCCAACTGCAAAAGCAAAGCGTCCGTCATGCTAGAGCTATCAATATTGCATAACTGCTCTCCACTGATATGTGCCAAACTTGTCAGCGCAGGCACACTCTCCAGCAAAGCCTGCACGCTGTACGCACCTGCGGTGTAACCTGTCAGCTGCGTGCTAGAAGCAGCCTTACCGGCAATAGTTCCTCCGGTAGCAATTATTTTGATATTTTTTAAATCTGCGCTCTGCATAAACTTTCCTCCAACCTCTTTTAAATAGTTATAATTTATATTGCTTCTTTAAAGCTGCAAGATGTTTTTCCAGGCTCTCTACATCGCCAAAGCCACAGCAATATTCCAGCACCTGCGTTGCTTGCGGAGCATATTTTTTTACAGCTGCAAAATATGCTTTCCAATCAATATCACCATTACCTACCGGTAAATGTGCATCACCTGAGCCATCATTATCATGAATATGGCAGGCTTTAAGTTTTCCACCCAAAGCTTTGACCACAGCAGAAATATCCCAGCCGTTCACATGCGCATGCCCGGTATCCAGCAGCGCACCTGCCTGCGGAAAAACATCAAAAATAGCCATATATTCCGGCAAATCAAAAAGCAGATTATTTTTTGTACGCAGGCCTACATTTTCAATCAGCACCTGCACGCCATATTCTTCGCCCAGATTAACTACCTTGCGTAATCTGCGGATAACTTGAGCCTGTAATGCTTCTTTGTCTTCGGAAATAGCCTCATTCGTATGCACTACAACGAACCCGGCCTGACATTTTTTAGCATAAGCAAAGGTTTTTGCATAAGCACGGGCATAGTTTTTTTGTGCAGCATCTGCTAAGTTAATGCTCACGCAAGACCCATGAATAGACAAACTGCGCTCGCCCCAGTCTGCCAGAACTTCATTCCAATAATAATCTTTACCAAATTCATAGAAAAATTCTATACCATACTGCTTATCTAAAGCATTTAAATTGTTTTTAGTAAATGCAGGAAAAAGCAAATCACTTATCTCAAATTTCATGCCAACACCTCCAAATTCTTTTCTGATTCGACATCAAATAAGCATACATTTTGCCAATCAAAATCAAAGCCGCGCACCTTAGCAAGGGCAATGCTCTGATTGCTGTCCTGTAAATAAAAACTCTCACCTGTTGGCAAGCGCAGCGTTGCTGTTTGCAGGTTGCCTGTATTCTCTACAAATTCTACCTTACCATTTATCATAGCACTTTCAAAACGTGGAACGCAAGCCTCCGGACGTAAGCCAAAAAGAATTTTTGTACGTGCTCCCACCTGCGCCAGCTTGTCATCAGGCAGAGGCAAAGCACAATTGCCAACAATAATCTTTCCCTCTAAAACTTCTGCCTTTAAAATATTCATCGCTGGTGAACCGATAAAAGTTGCTACAAAGGTGTTGGCAGGATGATGATAAATATTTTTCGGTGTAGCAATCTGCTGAATTTTACCTTGGTTCATAACAGCAATGCGGTTTGCTACTGTCATCGCTTCTATCTGGTCGTGCGTAACGTAAACCATTGTCGGTTTAAACCTTTCATGTATTTTAACAAGCTCAGTACGCGCTTTCTGGCGCAGTTTGGCGTCCAAGTTAGATAAAGGTTCATCCAGCAAAAAATAAGGCGACTGCTTAACCAGTGCGCGGCAAAGAGCAACACGCTGCTTCTGCCCGCCACTTAATTCATGTGTTTTTTTGTTTTCATAACCTTCCAGATGCAATATTTCCATGGCCTGACGCGCGCGCTTTTCTATCTCTGCCTGCGGCAGTTTTTGTAGCTGCAAACCAAAAGTAATATTCTCCCATACACTCAGATGTGGGAATAATGCGTAGCTTTGAAACACCATCGCAATATTGCGCTCACCGGGAGCAATATCATTCACCACTTTACCATCCATCAAGAGCTTGCCTTTAGTTATTTCTTCAAAACCTGCAATCATGCGCAGCGTTGTCGTTTTGCCGCAACCGGAAGGTCCCAGTAAAATTAAACGCTCACCTTTTTTTATTTGCAAATTCAAATCGTTGATTACAACATTTTTACCATAAGCTTTTTGCACATTGTCAAAAACAATGCTGTATTCATTCTGCATATTTTCCATTATTTTATCCTTTCACACCTGATTGCATAAATGTATTAATAATAAATTTTTGGCAAAAACCATATAAAACTAAAGGCGGCAGGCTCGTCAGCGTCGCCACAGCCATCGCTATACCCCATTCGCTGCCACCTTCTGCACTGATAAACATCTGCAAAGCAAGTGGCAACGTTAAGTTTGCCTTATCCTGCAAAATCAGCAGCGGCCAAAAATATTCGTTCCAGCTGTTGATGAAAAAGAGGATAGCAATAGCTAAAATAGACGGCTTAATCAAAGGCAAAATAACCTTACATAAAACCTGATGCGGTTTAGCTCCATCTAAAATAGCTGCTTCTAATAAAGGCTTAGGAATGCCACGCATCGTCTGACGCATGAGAAAAATGCCCATACCATCTACAAGACCCGGCAGCATAACACCATAAGGTGTATCTAAAAGACCAAGCTTAGACATCATTAAATAGTTAGGCATAATCAGCACCGTGATAGGAATGAAAAACGTCAGCAGCATACCGTTAAAAATTGTTTCTTTGTATTTAAACTTATAATAAACAAAGGCAAAAGCTGCTAAAACGCTCGTTGCTGCCTTGCTCAAAGTAACCACAATAGCAATATAAAAGGTATTCCAAATATATGTCAGCAGCGGAAAATTATTTAAAACTGTCGTGTAATTATCAAAAGTTGGCGGGAAAGGCAGCGGGTTAAGTGTCGATTCAAATACCTGGTTTAAATCTTTCAGCGAAGTAGAAAGCATAAACACAATCGGCCATAACATGAGAAAAACAGCAATAAGCAAAAAGGCGTGCCAATACCACTCATCGCGCAATTTAGTTTTCATAGTACACCTTCTTTTCCAGATATTTATTTTTTACAAAAAGGAACGCCAAGTAACAAAGCATCGTGATTACAGCATAGGCAGCACTCGTACCAGCTTTAAAGAAAGTAAAAGCATATTGATAAATGATATAGACAAGATTGCTGCTGCCCTGATCAGGCCCGCCCTGCGTAAGCATATTTACAGGCACCAGCACGTATTGCAAGCCAAAAACTACAGTTATAGTAAAGACATAAATAGCAGTAGAAGATGTCATGGGCAAAATTATTTTTTTGAAGATCACCCAATTAGACGCATTCTCTAATTTAGCTGCTTCAATCATTTCCTTAGGCACAGCTACCATCGCTGCCAGCATCACGATTAAATTATAACCAAAAACTTTCCAGCCAATAATCGTGCAGATAGCAAAAATTACGAGATAATTTTCTTTAAACCAACGCGGTGAAGCAATATCAAATTGACTGAGCACGATATTAATCGGTCCGGCAAGCGGATTATAAATCCACAGGAAGAGAATGCTTGCTACAGCAAGCGATAGGGTCGACGGCAAAAACAACGCACTGCGGTAGAACGCCGTCCATTTATGCACAAGATGCCCTAAAATAAATGAATAAAGATAGGGCAAAACAAAATTCAGTACCAGCATAATAGCCACGAAAAGCACTGTATTGATTAAAATCTTGCCTAATTCTGCCGAAGCAAAAATAGTACTGAAATTTTCTGCTCCTACAAATTTTTGTGTAGGACTAATCATATTCCAGGAAAAAACACTGAGATAAATATTTTGCAGCAATGGCCAATAGTAAAATATAAGGAAAAGTACTCCTGCCGGAAGCAAATAAAGTATTGCCTCGCGATTATTGTTATTCATGAGCTATACCTCGCTTATTCAAAAAGAGCTGTCGCCATGGCGACAGCTCTTTGTCGTTATCGACTTACAGTAATTTGTTAATCTTTTCCGCAGTCTGATGCAGTGCATCTTGCGCACTCATTTTACCGCTCAGGATAATGTCGCGGGCATCAATCAAAAGCTGTTCAGCTTGCAGACCGTTAGCACCAGGGAAGCTTGCCCATTTGCTTACTTTAGTCATTTCCTGCAAAGCCATTTTAATGTTAGGATTCTCATCAGCTAACTTTTTAAAGCCCTTCGGATCATCAGCTACACCTTTACGCGGCGGCAGATAACCGGTACCAGTACTCCATTTAGCTAAGCTTTCCGGAGATTCCAGATATTTGATGAACTCAATAGCAGCTTTTTGTTTTTCTGCATCTTTAGAGAATACCATGAGGAAGTTACCGCCAGCAGGAATTTTCGTCGGTTTGCTGCCAAAAGCAGGGAACGGTGCTGCCATTACTTTAAACTTAGCACCTTTTTCAAAGTTAGCACGTTTACCAATAGTGGTGCAAACCATACCCAGTTTACCGCTTAAATACGCTTGGAAACCTTCTTCGTTCGTAGCGTGCAAGCCGCTGCCATTTTTAACCATATCTGCTACAACCTGATAAGCTTCCGCAGATTCCGGAGTATCAAAACCAGCCTGTACTTTGCCATCAACTTTCTTTAACATCTGTCCGCCATTGGATTCAATCAGAGCCTGCTGCGTCCAGTTATCAGCATATTCCTGCATAAAAAAGCCCATATTACCTGTTTTATCTTTAATCTGCTTAGCAGCCTGCGCTACTTCATCCCAGGTTTTAGGCGGATTTTGCGCATCTAAGCCAGCTTTTTCAAAGATTTCCGGATTGTAGAACAGTACCGGCACACTTACAGAATATGGCAGACCGATTTGTTTGCCGTCATCAGTCTGTGCCAATTGCAATACGTTAGGCAGGTAATTATCTTTCATAAAGTTTTCATCGCCTGCTGCTTTAAACGCTTCATTCAAATCAGTGTATTTAAAGTTTTCTGCTGCGTAGTTCAGGAAGGAATAACCCATCTGCACTACATCAGGATTTTTACCGGAAGCCATAGCTGCCTGTAAATTTTGCGTCAAGCCTTTATACATATCAGGATTATATTTCTCTACTACCTCTATGTTCGGATGAGTTTTGTTGAAATCTGCAACAAGCTCTTTTACTGTAGCACCACCAAAGCTTTCAGCAGCAACGTGCCA
>CAVKDE010000125.1:0-5060 GCA_963654835.1 Duodenibacillus sp.
TGATATTACAGAGGCCGATGTTGCCTCAATCACCGTTGGCACGAAGGTGAAACTGAATCTGGAAGCGATTGGCGAAATCTGCCAGGGCGAAGTTGTTTATGTGAGTCC
The DNA here is from genome assembly GCA_963654835.1 of Duodenibacillus sp. Taxonomy (GTDB): domain Bacteria; phylum Bacillota; class Negativicutes; order Acidaminococcales; family Acidaminococcaceae; genus Phascolarctobacterium_A. Next base: position 109 of record CAVKDE010000125.1, read on the forward strand.
CGTAAGAAATAGGGAAACGAACAAATTTACCTTACGCATCAGGATTATGGAGCCTGATTCCAGAATCAAAGCCGGGCTTTTTGCCAAAGGTGAGCTGCAGTTTTTGCAAAAGCCATCTACCCTTTATTTACCTAAGAATGCTGTTATGGAAAAAGACGGCAAATTTTATATTTATGTGCTGGGCAAAGGTAACAAGGTGAAAAAAAGAGCTGTTACCACTGGCGCAGGCAATAATGAAAATATAGAGATTGTGCGTGGCCTGGAAGTTGGCGAAACTGTGGTGTTAGATAACCTCGCACGCTTGCGTGACGGCCTGGCAGTAGAGGTTGCCAAAGGGGAGGCGAAGTAATGAATATTACGCGCTTTTCCGTAAAACGCCCCATAGGCATCTCGATGATTTATATTTTAATCTGTGTTTTAGGCTTAATCAGCTTTTTTCGCATTGGCGTAGAGCTTTTGCCTGATGTAGATTCCAAATATATTAGTATTATTGTTAATTATCCTGGTGCGAGCACGGAATCCGTGGAGCAGCAGGTGACAAAACCGATAGAAGATGAACTTTCTTCTATTTCGCATTTCAAACAAGTACGTTCAGCGACGCGCCCGGGGCGTGCGGAAATTTTTGTTGAACTGGATAGTCAGGCAGATGCTGATATGGTTGCAATTGAAGCAACAAAAAAAGTCAGCCGTATCCGCAAAAATTTGCCGGAGGAGATTGATGAACCGGCAGTTTTAAAACGTTCTTCGGAAGAATTTCCTATTATCCAGATAGCTGCTACGTCCAAGGATGATTTAGATGATATTTTTGCCTTGGCTGATAGCAGTTTTAAAGAACGCCTGCAGCAGGCTGCCGGTGTGGCGGATGTGGATGTGACAGGCGGTCGCGCGAAAGAAATTGCGATTGAAGTAGATAAAAATAAACTGAATTATTATGGCTTAACACTGCAAGATATCATCAGCGCGGTGAAGAAGGAGAATATTATCGTTTCTTCTGGTTCTGTGTATACAGAGGCATTGGAAAAAACTGTACGCTTGGAAGCGCAATATAAGAATGCAGCAGAAATTGCCCATCTGCAGCTAAAAGGTGCAGGCGGCAAATATATTGAGCTGGGACAGCTGGCCAATGTGCAGGCGAAGGATAAACGCGCCACTGCCTATAGCAGGGTGGATGGCAATGAAGCCGTGTCGCTGGAAATTTACAAGGCGAGCGGTGCGAATATTGTGGAAACAGCAGACGGCGTTTTAAAGCAGTTAGAAACACTGCGCAAGGATTATCCTGATTACGTTTTTACCGTTGTTTATGATCAATCGCACTTTGTGCGCGATTCTTTAAGCAATACGCTCAAAACGCTATTGGAAGGCCTTTTCACGACAGGTTTGGTGCTTTATCTGTTCCTGCGCGGGTGGAAATCTTCCCTTGCGGTAATGATTGCTATACCTACATCTTTAATTGCTACTTTCTTTTTGATGTATCTGGCAGGCTTTACTTTTAACATGATGTCCCTTATGGGTATGGCACTGTGCATTGGCATTCTGGTGGATGATTCTATCGTAGTATTGGAAAACATTCACCGTTTTTTAGAAAAAGGCAAGAATGCGGAAGAAGCGGCAGAAGCAGGACGCAACGAAATCGGCATGGCGGCGATTGCTATGACGCTGTGCGATGTGGTTGTTTTTTTGCCCATCGCTTTTATGCAGAGCGCAACAGGACAGTTTTTTAAACAGTTTGGCATGACGATTGTTTTTGCTACACTCATGTCACTGGTGGTATCCTTTACGCTTACGCCGATGCTGGCATCACGCTTTTATAAGCATGGGCTAGAAGAGCCCAAGGGCAAAATCTGGAGCTGGCTGGATAATTTTGAAGCTAAAACTATTGCTAAATATGAAATTTTGCTATGCAAGTGCCTTGCTAAGCCTAAAAAATTAGTGCTGGGCGTTGCTATTACCTTCGCCGCGGCGATAGCCACAGTTCCTTTAGGCATTGTGGGTTCTGAATATATGCCACGCACAGATGAAAGTGCGATACAGGTTAACATTGAACTGCCCACAGGCTATAACGCGGAGCAGACGAATGATGTTCTTTTGCAGTTTGAAGATTATCTGGCAAAAATTCCTGAAATTGAACATTATATGACGAATGTTACCACCACGCAGAGCATGGGCAAAATTACCATCGCTTTAAAAAGCAGCGATGAACGCAGCAAAGATGTGTGGCAGGTGGCGCAGGGCATCCGCACTTTTGCCCGCCAAAATTTAGGCGAGATAAAGGTGCGCGTGAACGAGATTCAATCTTCCGTTACAGGTGTATCCGGCGGTAGAACGCTGGTGCGTTCGCCGGTGCAGGTGGAGCTTAAAGGCAGCGATATGGAGCAGCTTTTGGCTGATTCCGAAAAGGTGGAAGAGATTTTTGCTTCTACCGCAGGCTTGAAAGATATTAAAAATTCTTATGTCAAAGGTATGCCGGAGCTGAAAGTTACAGTAGACCGCGACAAATTGCAATATTATCATGCGACAGTGAACGATATCGCGCAATCTTTTAACGCCGCTATTGGCGGACGCAGCGCGGGTGTGCTGGCAAATGATGCTGCCAACCGTGGCAACGATACTGATATCACGGTGCGTTTTGCCGGAGGCAGTGGTTATGCTTTGGAGGATGTGCGCGCTATTCCTGTTGAGACGGGTAAAGGCAGCGTCTTTTTGGGCGATCTGGCGAGCGTAGAAGAGGGCGTAGGACCTATCACCATCCGTCGCGTGAACAAGGAGCGCATTATCAATATCCAGTGCAACCTTACGGATAGGCCTTTAAACGAAGTTATTAAAGAGCTTACGCAAAAGCTGGATGCAGCAGGCTTAAAAAGCAGCTACGCTTTTTCCGGACAGGCTACCACGATGAACGATTCTTTTAAGGAAATGACGATGGCCTTGGTGCTTTCTTTGCTTTTGATTTATCTGCTTTTGGCAGTGCTGTATGAATCAGTCTTTACGCCGTTTATCAGAATGTTTTCGCTGCCGCTGGGCATTATCGGCGCAGTGCTGTGCCTGCTTGTGACGCATAACACGATTAACCTTTATTCCCTCATTGGCATCTTGGTTATGGATGGTTTGGTAGCAAAAAACGGCACGCTGCTTTTAGATTACACGCTGACCTTAATCCATGGCGGTATGGATGCTAAAGCTGCTGTGATTGAAGCGGGCAAAACGCGTTTAAAGCCTATTTTTATGACCGCAGTGACGATGGTGGTGGGCATGCTGCCTACGGCACTTTCGCTGAGCGCAGGCTCGGAAACTCGCGTAAGCATGGCGTGGGTCATTATCGGTGGCATGATAACTTCCACTGTTTTTACGCTTTTGATTATTCCGATTCTCTTTTTGTGGATTAAAGAGAGGTTTCCTAATAAAATTTAGAAGGAAAATGATGACAGTTTATCCATTGACCATAACAACCATTTGGGGGTATAATTTGCTTATAAGGTTGTAGTATGCTTATTTTTAACTATAGGAGGTTAGAAAAAATGCGCATCTATCATGGTTCAATAAATATCATCAAAAAACCGGAATATGGCAAAGGAAAACTGCACAATGACTACGGCTTAGGTTTTTATTGCACAGAAAACATAGAAATGGCTAAAGAGTGGGCGTGCAACGAAACACAAGATGGCTATGCTAATACATATGAGTTTGATTTATCTGGTATGAACATTCTTTATTTAAATGATAAGCAGTATAATATACTGCATTGGCTGACTTTGCTGATAAAAAATAGAGAATTTAGGATTACTAATCTTATTGCGAAAGATGCTAAACAATATCTTATAGAAAATTTTTCTATTGATATAGCTCAGTATGATATTATTATTGGTTATCGTGCTGATGATTCTTATTTTGCGTTTGCCGAAGATTTTCTTAACAATGCTATTTCCGTAAAGAAATTAGCTAAAGCAATGCGTTTGGGGAATTTAGGTGAGCAGGTTGTATTAATGACACCTAAAGCATTTCAGCAGCTTCATTTTATAGAAGCAGTTAACGCACCTTCTTCTGTTTATTTTCAATTAAAAGCAAAACGTGATGCTGAGGCACGAAGAGCTTATCTTACCAGCGATCGCAAACCTTCATATGCAGCTGATGAGCTATATATGCTAGACATTATGCGTCAAGGGGTGAAGAATAATGATTTGCGCTTACAGTGATATGTATTTAGAAGGTGCTATGCTTCGCCTGGGTGATATGCTTGAATATGCCTGCTTGGACTGTGGTTATGATCCGGATGCGTTTTGGAAAATGTTTATTCATAGTGGGGTAGCAGTTCAATTTGCTGATGGCAACGTGTCGGTTATTGCCGGTAAATCTGGTCCGGAAATTGCTTATGGTGTAATGGAAGTGGAAGATAAAATGACATCCTTCCCCAAACCTGTGTGGCGTGAAAATCGTTCTGATTTATTTTGGTGCGGTTGGATTTTGGCTTATTATCAATGGTATACCAATCAGTCTTTTGAAAATATTTGGCATGATATAAGTATCCGTACTTTGCAAAAAATGTATGTTACCTTACATGAGGCTGATATAAGTAAGGCTGTAGAGGTTATGCAAAATTTACAGAAGCCTAAAAAGCATAAGCAAAGCCTTGCAGACGCGCGCAAAGTAAGAGGTTTGACGCAGCAAGAACTGGCTAGGAGAGCACATATGAGTGTTTCGCAATTGCAGCGCTTGGAATATGGTGAGCGTAAGATAGAGAATCTTTCGCTAAAAACAGCCTTGTCTTTGGCAAAGGCTTTGCGTATTGATGTTAAGGATTTGTGTTGATAATTGGGAAAGTACTTCATTTTTGTGGATTAAAGAGAGATTTCCTAATAAAATTTGAAATATATTAGGAATAAATGTGAATAACTTTCTTGACAATATACTTGCTATACTGTGCAAAAAGCCTTGAAATATAGAATATATCTACATTT
>CAVKDE010000126.1:0-5054 GCA_963654835.1 Duodenibacillus sp.
CATCTTTGCACCTTCGGCGCCCATTTAAGGGACTCTCCAGAGTTGTGTCAGCATACGGTTCCTGCTTTTAATAAGCACCTGAGAGTTTTGCTCCTTCGGTAGGCATTGCCTTCTCCCATATACGTCATCCACTCGTTATTTACTTATGTACGCTATTATAACACACTTTTGGGAGAACGCAAGCTTTTTTTCGCAAAAATTTTATGTATACACGAATACATAGTGAACTGTAAAGTTTGGTGCAAAAATAGTTATTTCAGCAAGCAAGTTCAAGAAGAATTAAGGTGAAACAATTATGATATGATGATATAATAATCACTTAAAAGGAGGCATGACAATGCACAATAAAAATTCTGCCATGATGTTCATTGTCCTGCTTGGCGTTGTAAGCCTCTTTAGCGATATGACGCATGAAGCAGCAACAAGCATCAAAGGTGCTTACTTATTAATTTTAGGAGCGAGTGCTTCTACCATCGGTTTTATCTCCGGCGTAGGCGAGCTTTTAGGCTATGGCCTGCGTTATCTTTTTGGCCGTTTAGTTGATAAAACACACAACTATTGGGGCTTTATGATTTTAGGTTATGCAGTTGATGTGTTCGCCGTGCCTGCGCTGGCCCTCGTACACCGCGACGGCTGGATTGCTGCCTGCGTGCTGCTCGTTATTGAACGCATAGGCAAGGCCATCAAAAAACCTGCCAAAAACACTATTCTTTCCTTCGCCGCTACGCAGGAAGGTGTGGGCAAAAGCTTTGCTATCCAGGAAGCTTTGGACCAGCTTGGTGCCTTCGTAGGACCGCTGCTGTTATATGTAGTAATGCTGTATAAGCACGGTGATGAATACGAAGTTTATAACACAGCCTTTGCTTTCTTAATGCTGCCTGCTATCTGCACCATCGCCTTTTTATTCTTTGCTAAGACCCGTTTCCCCAACCCGGAAGCTTTTGAACCGGAAGCAAAAGACGATAAAAAAGACAACTTTGTGGGCAAAAAGAGCTTTTACCTGTACTTAGCAGGCATCAGCTGCTTTGCCTTCGGCTTTGTAGATTTCCCGCTGGTAACAATGCACTTAGCCAAGCATAACCTGTTTGACGACAGCACATTGCCTCTGCTCTATTCCGGAGCAATGCTGGTAGATGCGGTAGCAGCACTCTTCTTTGGCTGGCTGTTTGACAAAATGCGCACTAAGGCACTGGTAATTTCTACCGCCATTTCTGCGTTCTTTGCTGTTTTTGCCTTTGGCTTTACTTCCCCCACGATGATCATGCTGGGCGTAGCCCTGTGGTGCGTTGGCATGGGCGCGCAGGAATCCATCATGAAGGCAGCAGTTGCCACAATGACGAGCAAAGAACACCGCGCCAGCAGCTATGGTGCTTTTGAATTTTTCTTTGGCCTGGCGTGGTTTTTAGGCAGCTGGGCTTTAGGTGCAATTTATGATTACTCCATTAGCACCTTCATTATCATTTCCGTAGCAGCGCAGCTCATAGCTCTGCCTTGCTATCTTTTCAGCGAGCACGCTTTTAAAAACGAAAATAAATAACGTAAGTACGCAAAATAGCGGCGCAAACGCGCCGCTATTTTTCTATGTGTGCTATGCAATTGTTAGAAAATCAGAAGCTCCAGCGCACGCCAGCATTCCACTGCCACGGCGTAGCCACATTGCCACCATAAGTCTTTTCCACATCAAAGTACAGGTGAGTTGCGTCGCTCAAATTGAGGTTCGTACCAACGCCAACTTCCCACCAGCCGCCGCCAAGATCTTGTTCAAACTTAGCAGAACCTGCGCCAGTCATCGTAGCTGTAGTTTCACCGTCAAAATCATACAGGTAAGAAGCACGTACATAAACATTACCTTGCTTAATATCCTTGCCCAAGGAGAAGCCAAGGCGTGCTACCAAGCTGTCCATGCCATCTTGGTAAACTTTGTTGCCCTTGCTGGTAGTGTAGTTTGCACTGCCAACTTTGCCATAAGTCAGCTCAACCTGCGGCTCAATCCAAAGGCCATTGTCTTTCGTGAAGCGTTTGCCATATTCTGCACTCAGGCTGTAGCCGTTAGTTTCATAATCAGCATTGCCTACGCCCACGCCAATGGTTTTGTAATCGTTATCCATACGTGCGTATTTAGCAATTAAATCAATGAAGCTGCCATCATCTTTCAAGTAAGAGCCATATACTGCAAAACCGGTGTGTTTGTTTTCACCGCTGCCTGTTGCAAAAGTGCTGCTGCCTTCTGTTCTAGTCAGCGCAACGCCCACTGTCCAGTTCGGGTTCACGCTAAGCTTTTCATCGTAACCAACTTGGTAGTAATTGTATTGGTTCTTCACATTCTGCGCACCGTATTTGCTTTCACCACGAGCCATGCGTGCCCATGCGCCATGCTCGCCCTTGCTGTCGCGCAGCTCGCCCAGGCGTTTATTCATATCGTTGTTTTCTTGACGCCAAGTCATGAGGGAGATGGAAGCCATGTCGCTGATAGCACGGTTGGTGCTGTTTTCGATGGTCTGTACAGAAACAACTTCACCATTTTTTACCTCTGCGGAATAACCGCCAATGATGTCGTTTGCGTCAGTAGTAACGCTAGAAGCGATGGATTTATCATCACCGCTAGCAACAACTACGTTTGCTAATTGTTGTAAATCTGCTTGACCGGAAGCGATGGCATCGGTGATATTGCTGGTGCCATTCACAGTAATCTTAGAGCCATCAGCCTTGGTTTTTGTTATTTCCAATTTATTGTTTACGCTATTTGTCGAAACAGTACCAGTACCTGCAATATTTTCAATCTGAATAGTAGATTCGCCTTTGAAATTAGCACTATCAAGATTAATTACACCATTATCGAGTGTTACATTGTTCAAAGCAATATTAGCGACACCATCTTTACCATCATTAGTAGCTTGAATAGTAGTAGGATTCCACTGTGCACCATCCGCAATAGTCAAATCAAATGTCTTTACGTTTAATTTGCCATCAGATTTTAATTGTTCATAAGAAGATGTACTATTATCTTTTAATCCCCACTCTACAACTGCATTACCATTCCAAACAGAATCAGCGCCACTTAAATTTACATTCAAATCAGCATCAACCTTTGTACCTGATGTTGCCTCATCATAGTTAAAATTAATATCTCCAAATAACTTTGTAGTATGTTTTCCATCTGTATTGATATTAATTTGTGAATCGCCACGAGTTGTAATAGCATTGTCTGCATGAACTTCAAGATTACTATTAATGCTAATTACACCTTCAGATATTGCTACTATACCAGAAGCTCCATTTTTAACTCCAGATGTAGCAACAATTTTAGTGTTATCTGCATTGATAATTATAGTCGATTTATTATCAGGATTATTATTCACACCTGGAGTTGTAGAATTTTGTGCACAAATTGCATATACTTCACCATTATCCGAGTGAACACGAATTTCTAAATCTTCTGCGTTAACTATTATTTTACCACCAAAATCTGTAAAATTATGCGATTTATTAGTATCGTGATCATTATAAGCATATAATCCTGTAGGATAACCAGTTGTCTCTGTATTTTCAACTACATTAATAAAAATTTTTTTAGTTTTTCCTGCTTCTCCTAAATTAATCTGAGAAACATTGCTACTATTACCCCAAACCATAACACCAGAATTACCATTACCCCAAGCATCGCCAGGAGTAGTATCAATAGAAATATTTTCACCAACATAATTAGTTGTAATACCTCTACCATTATTTATACCTATATCATAAGAGCCTTTAATTGAAATATCATCACTACTATCTGTAGCATTTATTGCCGCACCAGCCGCCGCAAACGCGCTCCCGCTTACACCAAGCACACCCGCAGCCAAAAGACCGCACAAAATTTTTCTCGCCAAAACATTTTTACTTCTCATCATGAATCCCAACCTTTCTTAAAATTTTCTCCAAAATTCCTAAAAAGTAGGCTTGCAGCTCACGCTGCAAAAATTTCTATCTCACGGCCATTGCCGTAAGTAACACCTTATAACAACTCATTTTTTGAGCGATAGTAAAGCCTGCATCAGCTCTTCCAAAGAAAACTGCTGCGCTAAAGGATTTTGCGCTGTAGAAGCAGCTTGCACTGCCTGCTTCATCCCTACGCCATCAATATCCACAAAAAAGCTCGCCACAGGGCATTGCAACGCTTCATGCAGCTTGAGCAAATTTTCCAGCGTAATATTATTGCGCCCTTTTTCAATATTGCTCAAATGCACCTGACTGATGCCAATCTTCGCAGCTACTTCATTCTGCGCCAAATTTTTGCTCACCCGCAGCAGGCGGATACGTGCGCCCACCAGCTTTGCCTTTTCACTCATCACAAAACCTCACAATAAATTTCATTAACACTATTTGTAATCACTTTGTTAAAAGTGTTTCGCTTATTTTGAAATAGCTTTTGTTTAATGAAAGTATAGCACGTTGTCCCCCCCCAGTCAAACTCTTATCCAAGAACATTTGACTATCGGCGATTTTTTCGTTACGGCAGGCTTAAAATTGTTACAATGTTTACAGGTTAGAGAAAATTGAAATTGTTGAGGAAAATAGAAGAAAGTAAATTAAGTTCGTTAATACATTAAAGTTCGCCGAGCACTTTTACAAAGTGTAGAAAGATTGTTACTTTTCTCTGGCAAGAAAAGTAACCAAAAGTGCCCGAGCCGCGGAACGGATTCCGGTGCTTATCGCCACCCGTTTGACACGAAACGAAGCCACAAAGAAATACTCTAGTAAAAAGACGCATCGTTTCAAATGTCAAACGAAGGAGCCTTTCTCAAACCAGCTAAAGCAGTACAAACAAAGAAACTCGAATTTAGCCAGCATCCGTTCCGTTACACGCGGCATTAAAATTCGCAAAGCCACCGTGCTACGCAAACAACCCAAAAACTAATCAAATCGTACCACGCTTACAACCCAAAAGCTAATCAAGCCAAACTACGCCTATACCGACCACAAATCTGACATATCTGGAAGTACGAATATTGTGCTAAACTACGAAAGGCTCGCTCTTCGCAGCAAAGCGTAAGGCAAATATAAAAGCCTTT
>CAVKDE010000127.1:0-5049 GCA_963654835.1 Duodenibacillus sp.
TTACGAAGCACTGCTAGCTAAGCACATGGATGAAATCAACGCCCGCCTGGAAGAATTAGAAAAAAGGCTGAACGAAAAAAATAACTAAACATAAACGAGGTAGAAAATATGAGCAGAACTATGACTACTGTGGAAGCCATCGGCGAGGCACGCCGCTGTTTGAACTGCGCCCGCCCGATGTGCCGCACAGGCTGTCCTATTGAAAACAACATTCCCGGCTTTATCCGTGCCTTAAGCGAAGGCAATATCGGTATGGCTTACGAAATTATTTCCGAACGCAGCAACCTGCCTGCTATCTGCGGGCGTGTGTGCCCGCACGAACGCCAATGCGAGGCACACTGCGTGCTCACGAAGAAAAAATGTGGCATCGAAATCGGCAGCTTAGAAATGTTTATCGCTGATTTTGCGCATAAAAATGATTTAATGCCTACGCAGCCTTCCAGCAAACTGCGCGGTAAAGTTGCCGTTATCGGCTCCGGCCCTGCGGGCCTTACCGTAGCCGGCGATTTAGCCAAGATGGATTTTGACGTAACCATTTTTGAAGCACAGAGCGAACCTGGCGGCGTACTGCTTTTTGGTATTCCGGAGTTCCGCCTGCAAAAAGACGTGGTACGCCGTGAAATAACGGAGCTGCGCCACATTGGCGTAGAAATCAAAACGCAGCAGTTAGCTGGCGTTGATTTTACGGTTGATGATTTATTCGCGCAAGGCTATGATGCAATCTTCATGGGGACAGGCACTTCGCTCCCGCGCACGCTGGATATTCCCGGTAAAGAGCTTTCCGGTATTTTGACCGCAACATATTTTTTGCGTATGGTAGTGCTTGCTGATGGTGGCAAACTGGATGCCAGCGAAACTTTGCTGCACACAGGCGATAATGTTATCGTTGTCGGCGCAGGCAATGTAGCGATGGACGCTGCGCGCACAGCTATCCGCCGTGGAGCGAAGAACGTTACTATCGTGTACCACAAAACTGATGCGGAAATTTCCGCCTTCCCTTCCGAATACGAAGCAGCAGTCGCCGAAGGCGTACAGTTCCGCTTCCTGCGCCAGCCTATCGCTTATTTTAACAAAAAGCAGATGCGCGCTGTCAACAACATCCGCCGTCAGGCTACGCCTGCTGACGAAACAGAGCTTGCAGGCCTGCTCGTACAAAATATCACGAAAACCGAAGCCGGGGAATTCATCGCCGAAGGCGGCCAGGAGGTTATCCCCTGCGACTGCGTTATCCTCGCGGTGGGGCAGAAGCCTGCTGCACGCATTGTTTCTACCACAAAGGGGATTCAGGTGGACCAGCAGGGCTTTGTCATCACGCGCGACCGCCCTTATGGCATGACCACCCGCACAGGCGTTTTCAGCAGCGGTGATGTGGTGCATGGCCCGGCAACCGTTGTCCTCGCGATGAAGGAATCAAAAAAAGTAGCTGCGGGCATTGCCCAATATATTGACGCTAAAAAACTTTTGGAAGACTGCAATATGGATTCCACAACACTGTAAAAACACATAAAAATTAGGAGTACCGCAAAGAAAATGCGATACTCCTTTTTTGTGCCTTTATAAATTTTCTTCCTTCCACGCGCTTAAAAGCTCGCAGAAATTATCCCACTGCTGCGGCAGTGCTTCTACCGCAGCATCTGCCTTCGCCTGCTCCCAACCGGCAAACATGGCGCCCTCGTAGCGCAGCTCGCTCACCTTCGGGTGCGCCGCCACAAGCTGTTCCACCATCTGGTTGTTGATGTAATCATCATGCAAAAGTCCCAGCATATCCTGTAAATATTTCAGGCTGCGCAATAGGCGCGGTGAAGCTTTCAGCTCCGGTACACTTTGCAGCGCGTAGCGGAAGCGTTTCAGCTTAATGCGGATGCGGTGCAGCTGCTCCATATCATGCAAATCCGGATATTTTTCTGGCAGCACTAAAATCTTTTCGTACCACGCCGTAAAGCGATTGCTGATAAAGCCTGCTAAGCTCTGCGTGCTTTCCTGCTTGGGCACGCTGTAGAGCCACAGCAAAAACTGCGCCAGCTCTAGAGTCAAACGGTTCAGCTTTAAGCCTTTAAAAGCCTTCGCCGCTAGTACGCCGCGGCGTTTTTGCAAAATTGCCGTCAGCTGCGGCACAGCGTCCTCTCCCTGCGCTCCGCTAAGTTTGGCGCAGGTTAAAAGTGCCACATCGCACTCTCGCACATCGCTTAAAAGATTTGTACGTGCTTTCAATACGCCCTGCCAGTGCGTTGCCTCCTGCTCCGGCAAAAGCGGTTTACAAAACGTCAGCGTAGAGCGCAGGCGGCGCAGTTTCACGCGCAGCTGGCGCATCAGCGGTTTTTCCGTTCCCCTTAGCAGCACCTCGCTCCACAGCTTGCTGATATAATATACCTGCCACGGCAGATGGCAGCGCAGCATGCTCTGCGCCTCCTCCTCGTCATAAGCAGCAAGGCTGCGCAATTCATAACAGCCGCGCAGCTGGTCAATGCGCTGTGAAAAGCTAGGCTCTTCCAGCACAAATTTCGTGCGCGAAGCAGTAAAACGTGCCACCAGACGCTCCACCTCGGCCACCTGCTCAGGTACATCCGTATCAAACTCAAAAATAATATCTGCAATTTGCTGCAGCTTATCGCTCACCAGCAGCACGCCCCAGGCACAGCTGACGCGCAGGCCGCGCATAGCGGTAGAAGTAAAACGCGTGCGGCGATACTTATACATATCATTATCAGGAAAATATTTTTCTTTAACTTTATAACTGACATTCGCACCAGGCAGGAACTTTTTCAATAAATTCAAAAGCTGTGCCTGATGCTTAACTTCCAGCCCGTGCAGACACAGCTTTTGTTTCATCAAACCACCCTATTTCATTTTCACTTATGCAGTAAGCAATTATAATATCGTGGCGCGAATAAAAATTTTAGTAAATAAGTGTTAGGAACCATAGAAACGAGGGTACGGAACAAAATATTACAGTCGACCAAATTGTACCGAAGTTTCGTTATGGTTCCACACGAAATTTACGTTAAAAATTTTTCCTGAGCAAAACGATATTTAATTGCTACGCATTAGCAACGCATTAACATTATTTCTTCGGCAGAATCTCCAACCAATAATTATCGGGGTCAATAATAAAATAAATCCCCATCGCCTCATTCTCATAGCAGATGCAGCCCATCTCCTTATGTTTAGCATGTGCCGCTGCGTAATCATCCACCACAAACGCCAAATGAAATTCATTCTCACCCAGATTATAAGGCGCCTTGCGGTCACGCAGCCAGGTCAGCTCCAAAAGATGCGGCGTCTTACCATCCGTAAGATAGACAAGGATAAAACTGCCATCTGCCGCCACCTTGCGGTGATGTTCCTTTAAACCCAAAGCCTCAGCATAAAACTTTAAGCTCTTGTCCAAATCCAATACATTAAAATTATTATGTGCAAAAGTAAATTCCATCTCTTCACCTCATAAAAATAAATTTAGCATCTATACCTTAATAAAAAATAACCTGCTTAATCAAAAGTGCCGCCAAAGCAATACCTGCCGCCAGCTTGCCAATGAGCGCCAAAAAGCGCATCTTCGCCGCCGCCCACGCCAGCTCCATCGCCTCCGAAGAAAGGCCTGTACGGCTAAGTTCGTACAAAAACGCGCTCACAAACGCACCCGCCATACCGCCAAGCAACGAACCTAAAATTGGGAAAATGAGCGTGCCGAGCATCGTGCCGATAAATCCGCCCAAACCGATTAAAAAAACCGCACTCCACGCTACGCGCTTGCGCTTAATGCCAAACAGGCTCACGCAAAACTCCCACGCTTCGCCCACCGCATAAATTAAAATCATCGCAGAAAGCAGCCTGCCCTGAAAATACATCGCCTCATCAAAAAAAGCAAAGATAAACGACGTCACCAAAAGCAGCGTATTGCCCGGCAAATCAAAAATTGTCAGCAGCGGACCTAAAACAGCTATTAAAATGGCTATAGTTCTTTCGACCAGTAGTTCCATAAGCGTCCTCCATTGTATATCAAATTTATTATACCACATTCATATCCTTACAAAAATGCTCTGCTGTCACGAAATTTAGAAATAAATGTAAAATCGTTGTGCATTATTTAAGAAAATGTTAAAATTAGGGAAGAAATAAATCTAAAACCCAAGGAGGTTCCCCGTGAACGACATTCTGACTACTTTACAACCATGGTACCCGTCAATTGGTGCCTTCTGCTTTTTTACCGTTATCCGCTATATCTATAAAAATTTTGTTATCCGCCTTCTGCGCCATCTCAACAACAAAGTTTCCTTTGATTATGGTGAAGATTTTCTGAACGCTTTTGAAACGCCTATCAACATTGCGCTGTTCATCTTCGCCTTCTATTCCGCCATCAATCTTTCGCCGCTGGCAGCGCGCTATGATGTAAGCATTACAGACCGCATTTTGCGCACCATCATCGTTACGAACTTTTTCTGGGGTTTATATAACCTGATTGATACAACGCACGGTATCTTTTTTGATTTACTGGAAAAATTCGGCATCCAGACGGATGAAGCCATCGCTAACATTTTAGCCACCGTTTTCCGCCTGATTATCGTGATGCTGGGTTTCGTCACTGTCGCGCGCGAATGGAATTATGATATCAGTGCGTTTATCGCGTCTCTTAGTATCGGCTCCCTCGCTGTTGCGTTCGCAGCGAAAGATGCGCTGGCCAATGTTTTCGGCAGCATGATCATCCTGCTCGATAAACCCTTTAAAGTGGGTGATTGGGTAAAAGCCAACGGCGTAGAAGGCATCGTGGAAAGCGTTTCCTTCCGCAGCACCTGCATCCGTACTTTTCCGCAGGAACTTGTTTATATCCCTAACTCTCTTCTTAGCAATACGCCAATTACTAACTACACGCTGCGCGAACGCCGCCGCATTGATTTTACGCTTGGCCTTACCTATAACACCACAGCCATCCAATTGGAGCAGTTCACCTTCAAAATGAAGGAATATCTGGAAAACAATACGCTGATAGACGCGAGCGACGTGCGCGTACACTTTGTCAATTATAACGACAGCAGCCTGGACGTGCGCGTAACC
>CAVKDE010000128.1:0-4985 GCA_963654835.1 Duodenibacillus sp.
GAAGTTATTTGACTTGGTCGTGCGCTTTCGCGCTCGACCCGCACATTCGCTTTTTCTAGGTTTATGTTCAGTTTTCAAGGTTCAGCACCGTTACGTTTGTTCGTAACTTTGTGTTTTGTGTTTGTCGCTGTATCCCGGCGACTTGTATATAATACCACGGGGAGCGAGTAATGTCAACACTTTTTTTGATACTTTTTTAACATTTTTTCGTGATACACTTGGATTCGTGGAAAAACGAAGTATCTTGTATACACGCTTTACGCCCTCTAAAATTTCTCAAAAAAAGTACGAAAAAACTTCAAAAAACTACCCAAAATCAGCCTTATTTCCACAAAAAACGCAAAAAAATCCTAAAAACTTTTTACTTTTTTTCGCAAAAAATCGCGAATTTTTCTCTTTGCTCAGTTCTAATTTCTTCTATTATGCTCTTATTCTACTGAGCATGTTGGAGAAAAATAGATTGATTAACTCAAAAAAATTTCTCCCTACAAGCAAAATCGTCATAATTCCGCCATAATCATCTAATATAATATAGGCAACAAAAGGAAATAACTGACGTAAAGTCTTAAAGAAGGTAGGTGCGAATTATGACGACCATCAAAAAATACGCAAAAAAATTTACGGCATTAGCTTTAGCCGCTATGTTTCTTTCCCTGCCGCTGACAGGAATTGCTTCGGCACATGGCAAACATGATGCTCCGCCACCGCCGCGCCACAGCGATAGATATGACCGTGGACGCCATCATAACGATAATACTGTATCTAAGGCCTCCAGCAACCGCAAAGCCGCTACCAGCTTTGTTATCGGTGCTGTACTTGGTGCAGTAATTGCAAAGAATACCTGATGTTACTATTATTTACTATCTATAATAGAAGAAAAAATGCTGACGCACTTTTAACGGTACGTCAGCATTTTTTATTTTCAATTACATATCTCTACTTGCAATAATATCTACACCTAAACCTAAAATATCCTTTACCACGATATCGCCAGTTTTAATAGGCGCAGTAACCTTAACGCCACGCAGATAACGTGCGCAATCCAAAATGCGCTCTTTCGGCAGCACATTGGCAGATACTACCGGCAAAAGCGGCAGCAGACCGCCTTCTACCGCAACGGTAGAGGTCAGCATACGTTTCGGTGCAGTAACCTCGTCATGCGCATATTTAGCGCCACGGGGGCAGGTGTTACCGGTAACATTAGTAACCTCGCCACCTTCGATAGTAACGGTCAGCTCGCAGCCCATAGGGCACATAATGCAGTTCATAACACGTGTTTCAACAGCCATTTTATACCCTCCTTATTAAAGTACCAGACCTACAGTAACTTCGTCACCGATCTGGGCAAATTTGCTTGCAGGAATTTCTACTGCAATCATTTCACTGGGCTTTGCTACAGGCAGAGGACGGGAAAGCAGAACGTTTTCGCCGCTCTTAACTTCCAGTTTTACTTTGCGATGCGGTGCAGCGACACGCATAAACAGCTTAACCTTTTCGTCAGCAGGAATTTCTGCAGGCATGGTCAGCTTTTGCGGTACGCAGGTGCGCACGCCGTCAATAGCTTTTACAGTTACAGTACGATTGTCACTAGAAAGTTTCTCCTGAGCTTTAAGTGCTGCATATTTGCCGGCAATTTCAGCTTCTTCGGATACAAAGTCAACTAAATCATGTACGTGTACTACGTTACCAGCTGCAAAGAAACCATCAAGGCTTGTTTCACGATGCTGGTCAACAACAGGGCCATTAGTCAGCGGGTTCATTTCCAAATTCAAACCGCGAGACAGCTCATTTTCCGGAATCAGGCCGACAGAAAGCAGTACGGTATCGCACTCAATATCAAATTCAGTACCCGGAATCGGTGTCATATGGTCATCAACCTTAGCAACAGTGATACCGGTTACACGTTCCTCACCATGGATAGCAACGATGGTGTGGGAAAGGTACAGAGGAATATCATAATCGTTCAGACATTGAACGATGTTACGGGTCAAACCGTTAGAGAAGGGGCAGATTTCCAGACAAGCCTGAACCTTGCAGCCTTCCAGGCTCATACGACGAGCCATAATCAGGCCGATATCGCCACTACCGAGGATAACGATTTTATGACCGGGCAGATAGCCTTCCATATTAACCATACGCTGAGCAGCGCCAGCGGTGAATACACCAGCAGGACGTTCACCCGGAATACGGATAGCACCACGGGTACGCTCACGGCAGCCCATGGTCAGGATAACGGTTTTGCCTTCTAATTTCAGCAAACCTTTTTCAGGATTTACAGCAATAACAGTTTTGTTGTTTTGTACATCTAATACCATGGTATCAACCAAGGTTTCGATTTCCGGCTTATCAGCAACGAGTTCGATGCATTTGTGTGCATAACCGGGACCGGTCAGCTCTTCTTTAAAGTGATGCAGACCGAAACCGTTATGGATGCACTGTTGCAAAATGCCGCCTAATTCGCGGTCACGCTCGATAACAACAATTTTCTTTGCGCCGCTTTCCCATGCGCTGTAAGCAGCAGAAAGGCCGGCAGGGCCACCGCCAACAATAATTACATCATATAATTGGTTCATTATTATTCCTCCCCGCCATCTACAGTATATTTTTCATAGAACATATTAGAATCAGTGCGCTCTTTGAGTACCTCAGGAATGGGGATATTCAGCTCACGTGCCAGAATCTGGGTAACACGCGGACCGCAGAAACCGCCCTGGCAACGACCCATGCCTGCACGAGTACGACGTTTTACACCGTCAACAGTGCGTGCACCAACAGGGGAGTTGATAGCTTCTACAATTTCACCCTCAGTAACAGTTTCGCAGCGGCAGATTACACGGCCATAGAGATGGTTTTCAGCAATCTTAGCAGCTTTTTCTTCTGCAGTCATGTGGTTGAAAGCTTTACGTTTCGGCAGAGCAGCCTTGAAATCAGCCTTTTTAGCAGCACCGCTTACACGAGCAATTTCGTTAGCAATCAGCTCACCAACAGCAGGAGCAGCAGTCAGGCCAGGAGATTGCATACCAGCAGCATTGTACAAACCTTCAACCTTTTCAGAAGGACCAAGTACAAAATCGCCGGTGCTGGAAACAGCACGCAAGCCAGCAAACTCAGTAATAGCTGCGCCCATAGGCAGGTTCGGAATCAGCTTCTTCGCAGAAGCGATAATTTCATTCATGCCAGCGGTAGTAACAGCCTTATCTTCCTTGGAATCCTGTTCGTTAGCGTTAGGGCCGATGAAGGTGTTGCCATGGGTAGTGGTGCAAACCAAAATACCTTTAGATTTTTTAGTCGGAGTGGGGAATACAACGCCATAAACAAGGCTGCTACAAGCAGTCTTATCAAACAGAATATATTCACCTTTACGCGGAGTGATGGTGAAGGTATCATCACCTGCTAATTTAGCAATTTCATCAGCATAAACACCAGCAGCATTAACTACATATTTAGCAGCAATAGTGCCTTTGGAGGTTTCTACACCAGTGATTTTGCCATTTTCTTTAACAAAGCCAAGAACCTTGCAGTCGCGGATAACTTCTGCGCCGTTTTGTACAGCGCACTCAGCGAACGCAATAGCAGCGCCGAACGGCCAGCATACACCGGCACTTGGAGCCCACAACGCACCCTTGACAGTGGTCAGGTTCGGTTCCTGTTCTAATACTTCTTCTTTAGTTAAAATTTGCAAGCCTTCAACGCCGTTCTTTTTACCACGTTGTAATAATTCCTGCAAAGTCTGCATTTCCTCATCAGTGGTTGCAGCAACCAAAGAGCCGGTCCATTTAATATCTAAGTCCAGCTCATTTTGCAGCTCATGGTACAGAGCGTTACCACGAACATTGGTAATAGCTTTCATGCTGCCTGTCGGAGCATCAAAGCCAGCATGAAGAATTGCACTATTTGCTTTAGTAGTGCCGATAGCGATATCAGGTTCTTTCTCCAGCAGAACGCATTTCAGGTCATACTTAGAAAGCTCGCGCAATACAGCAGTACCCACAATGCCGCCACCAATAACGACTACATCAGCGGATTTTACAAATTCCATTCCGTCACTTCCTTGCTGAATTTTATCATATTTAGACAAGTTAATTTTATCACAAATGTTACAAAAAAAGAAGATGATAATGAAAATAAAAAAAGGCCAGCAAGGGATGTTTTAAGTCCCGCGCTAGGTAGAAATGAAAGAGTGTCGCTGCAAATGGCTTTCTAACATATTTCAATTTAGGTCTTTTCTTATCCTAAAAATATAACATCATTATGGTACTGCATAAACACAGTCGATGGAGCAAAACATTCTGGAAGATGTATCTCCTGCCCACTATATGATTTTATCCAACGACGCGTATCATCATCCATGTCCGCTTTTTCTAATTTAGAAGATATAATCATTTTTAAATTCTGATCAAAAGTAATTAATCCCTTATCAAAAGCCTTATCGTGAAAAGCATTTAAACATAAGCCATTGCTAGGATTAGTACGTTCATTATGTGAATCACTAACAGCCCAAGGCTTTATATGACTTGCAACCAATAATGAAGATAAATCTATCCCTGTTACGCAACACCTATTACCATAAATTTTTAATATAGCACTTCTAAAATAATCTTGACCTAAACGCACTTTAACGATACTTTCCTTACATAAACCATCAGGCATATCCTTTAAGTCTATAGGTAAACTAACTAACTGCTTATACTCATTTTTAAGAATTAAATTAACCTCATAAGCAAGCGCTTCCAAATTACAACTAAACTCTTCAAAAATTTCTCTATCTAACTTACTAGCATTTTTCAAACCAGACCTATTACGATTCAATATTAGTGGATCACAGCTAGCAATATTGCATACTTTCATAGCAACAGCAGAAGGAGTCCTACCAATAATATTAGCTAATTTTATAACCTCTTTATTAGTTTTCGTAGCTTTAGAAAAAGTAATTTTCAAGTACAAATCGAAAGCTAAAATTGTTTCTACCCTATTCCCTTTAACAC
>CAVKDE010000129.1:0-4971 GCA_963654835.1 Duodenibacillus sp.
TCCCATGAGCGCGCATAAGCGATAATATTTTTCGGTACAGCGTCAACAAGTGTAAATTGCTCCGTTTTAAAATACATACCAGCGGCAGGGCGGATTTTCCAGTTGCCGTATAAAAGACGTTCTTTGTCAATCTCTGCCAATGCTTTAAGGTTCGCCATGTATGACGGGTCTTTAGCCATTAGAACTTTGTTATCCGTAAGCTTTGACGCGATAAACGTAACAGACTTACATTCTTCTACGGCGACATTATGCTTCTGCGCCAGCTCATGCGGATTACTACCCCAGTAAATTGTATCGTTGATTACACACATATAGCGAACAACGCCGCTACGCTCATAGATGGGATAGCCTGTATTGGGGTCTATCCACCATGAAATAAAATCAGCAACCCAGCTATCACTATCGGGGTTACAAGTCGCCCTAACATATGGGCGAACGCCGCAAGTTGAACGGTTACGGGAAAGCATATACAAGAATTGGTGTCGGCTAAAATGCGTTAATTCGTCAAAAGCAAGGTAGCAGATTTCTGAACCTTGCCAGCCTTGTAAATCGTCGTCGCGTTCAAGATGTGCGAAATGAACCCTTGCGCCGCTAGGACTAAACAACCAATGTAGCTTAGGTGTTTTCTTTGGCTTTGCACCCTGTACTTGCCCATATATTTTAGCAGCAGCATCCCACAAGCCACCAGAAGCAGTAATTTGAGTGTAGTTTTTACGAAACACAACGCCGCTAAATCCTGCTATATCCTTGTGTCGCAAGCCTTCCAAAAGAAGCGCAAAGGTTTTGCCGCCGCCGGCTGCACCGCCATAAATAACAATGTCAGCGGATGAACACATGAATAACGTTTGCGGTCCTGGCTGTGGAGTTAAGTACGGCGGGTCGAAAGTATCACGTCCATTGTTAGGAATGTAGATAGATTGATAAGCGTCAATTGTTTCGACGCTCGTATCTTCTGCCAGTGACAATATACCGCTATCAGCTCCCGCTAATGTAGCAAGTGTGCGAATTGCGTTAACATCGCTTTCTTTTAAAGCTTTGGTAAGCAACTTCGCAATCATTAGTGCTTGATAGTTTTGGTCTTGCTCTTCTAAGCCAAAATTATGTAAAAAACTTTTCGCTTTGTCGTCATGTACTTGTGATTCAAGTATCGTTTTTGCTAGCTGCTGTAAGGTCTTTTTTGCCCGTCTTGTTTCGCCAGATTTTTTACCGCCAACTGAACCTTTTTTTCTCGCTTCATCCACGCTTCGGACAGGCTTTAAATTGCTAACATTTCCTCTTGCTGGCACATTAAAACACCTGTCCTTTCTTTAGATTTTATTTGCCGTCAACTAGGTAAAATTCTTTTCGCAATTCAGCATTTGTTAAGAACTGCCCGCCGCAAGAAGCCGTTTTAGTTTTTACTCCCGGCTTCTTAATTCCCCGTGCAGTCATACAGGAGTGTTCTCCTTGAATAACCACAATAACATCCTCCGTGCCTAAAATCTCGGTTAGGATGTCGCGAATGTCCTTGCCGATACGCTCTTGAATTTGTAGGCGTTTTGTTACTGCGTCGGCAATACGTGCAATTTTGCTGATACCAATAACTTTGCCGTTAGGAATATATCCTACATCCACGGTCATGTTATACATTAGCGCGACGTGGTGTTCGCAGTAGGAAAAACAGTTAATGCCTTTTAATATTACCATATCGTCATTGTCGCAGGAAAAGCATTTGTTGAATTTCTTTGCGATTTCTTCGTTACTGATACCGGCGTATTCTAACTGCTCCATTAGCATTTTTGCGAACCGCTTCGGCGTTTCAAGTAGTCCCTCACGCTGTGGGTTTTCGCCAATGCCCTCAATAATCAGCCTTGCGGCTTGCTCTAACTTTTTAGCGTCCATATTACACGCCCCTCTTGTCTTTGTCCCAAATAATTTTATGGAGTTGTACTTGTACGCACAAGTTGTTTTTTGTCTTTGCGTACTCTACAAGCTCCGAAGGCTCGATTGCTCCCCATACAGGTGAAATATAGAATTTAGGTCTGCACCCGATTTTCTTACAATAAGCCATTGCATAATCAACATCTTTAAAATCTTTTTTGCTGCCTACTACAAACTTTACAACGTCGTTTTTATTGAGCAGTTTGTAGTTTCGCATGAGCATTTTTTTAGATTCGCCAGACGTGCCGCACTTGTAATCTAAGGTGTAAAAAATACCGCCCCATCTTTGTGAGTAGAGCGGTACAGCACCATTAGTTTCGATATTAACTTTGTAATCTGCTGCATAAAGTAAGTTAAGCAGCGGTCGCAGGTCGTGTAATAGCGGTTCACCGCCTGTAATCGTTACACGGCTACAATGATATTCGCCTATCTTACCCACAAGCTCGCGCTCATCAAGGCATTCGGTAGCGTCGCTTGCTGCTTGAGCATAAGCAGTATCGCAATAGCTACAACGTAAATTGCAGCCAGCCAAACGAACAAATATAGCAGGATAGCCAGTTCGCTTTCCTTCGCCCTCAATGCTTTTAAAAATCTCAACAACATTATACTTCATACACTGCAACATTCCCTTCGCTTTCCTGTACTGATACTTTGATGCAGTACGGAACTTTTTCACAAATCCAACGGGCAATGTTTTCTGCCGTTGGATTGCATTTGAGTACATCATTTAAATATTGATGGTCAAGCACATCAGAAATGAGGTTCTTAATATGCTTAAAATCTACAACCATACCATTAGCATTTAATTCTTTGCTTTGACAAGTCACGTAAATAATCCAGTTATGACCATGCAAATTTTTACACTTGCTTTCGTAGTCCAATGCAAGGTTATGTGCTGCTGAAATTTCTAATCGTTTTGTTACTGTATACATCTTAATCCTCCATTCTTAAAAATGTGTTTCTGCGTACTTTTGAAATTTTACCCATTCTATAAAGTTGTTAATAGCAACTTCTTTATTTTTTACTCGCATACCAGCAGGCTTGTTATATTTCACCATCGTTTTTCCATTGAACTTATATACTGCACCGAATCTATTGCCAGCTACCCATGCAGTAGAATCAACACTATCGAAATGAAACAATG
This sequence comes from Duodenibacillus sp., assembly GCA_963654835.1. Taxonomy (GTDB): domain Bacteria; phylum Bacillota; class Negativicutes; order Acidaminococcales; family Acidaminococcaceae; genus Phascolarctobacterium_A. The sequence continues at coordinate 3,065 of CAVKDE010000129.1, forward strand.
GTAAATACTTCAAAGAAGTAAAACCTAATCCGTGAATTTTAGCTCCATGTGAATGAGCTTCTTTTATAAGTATAGGAAATTTTAGTATTTCACTTTTGGAAAACTCTTTAATTACATATCCGCCTAATGCAACATACTTATACTGTTTGCACATTTCAATAAAGTCTTTCATTCCACGGCTTTTATGCCAAACAGGAATCGGAGACCTGCCAACTTTATCAGTAATATATTTTCTGATTTTCAGCACTTCGTCATAGCCAACAATAGGATCAATATCAAGCTCAAAGAATTTTTGAACATTGTATTTTTGAATATACGCAATGTAAGAATCTACATAAGCCTTTAAATCAACCTTCTTCGCATTACCCATTAGCATAGTGAATGCACCAGAATCAAGCATGTAGTCACTATATAACGGTAAATACTTTTCTGATTTCGGGGTAGTCATGAGGAAAGATTCCAAAATATACGGTCTAAGTACTTTTGACTGTTCGGACAAAGCTTCAGCCCTACTTTCCCCCCCCGCAAGATGAATTTTCACGTCAGGGATACTCTCCTTTGCTTTTATGTTCTCTTGTTTTGGCCAGAATTGACGTTGAAACCAGTTCCAACCCCCCCGGCTGCTGCCAGGAATATTTTCATTACGTTTTACCCCCCCAATTTCTTTTAACGCAGGAGCAATATATTTATTCCATTGTTCTTCAAATAACAGCTTACGGTAACTCATACCGCCAGCTAAATACAGTTTCATATTTCAAATTGTTCGCCGCAATGCGGACAAGTAACAGTTTTAGGCTTATGTTCGCTATTATTAGATGTAGGAGCATCTTCAAAGAAATCCCCTATCTCTCCGCCTAAATCATGCGCTTCAAAACCAAACTCGCTCATATCCAAGCTTTCAATTTGTTCCAGCTCCAATGACAGCTTTTCAAAATCCCATCCAGCGATTTCGCCTACCTTGTTATCAACTAACCGATAAGCTCTTACCTGCTCTTCGGATAGGTTAGTAGCTACAATAACAGGTACTTCGGCTAATTCTAGCTTTTGCGCTGCAAGATAGCGTGTATGTCCGACAATAATAACATTATCCTTATCGACTACAATTGGCTGGTTAAAGCCAAACTCCTTAATAGAGTTCGCAACAACGGCAACAGCTTCCTCGTTGTTTCGCGGGTTATTTTCGTATGGCGTGACTTTATCCAGTGCCATTAAAACGATTTTACTTCTTAAGTCCATGATAATTCCTCCTTAAATTTAGGCATAAAAAAAGAGCAATGCTGTTGCACTGCTCTAAAATAAACTATATTAACCTTAATAACTGTTCTGCCTTATGGCGGTCAGTTTTTACAATGTTAGCAAATTGCTTTATAAGCTCCCATTCATCGTTAAAAGCTCTAATATTACGTCCCTTGCGTTCGCCAGCAGCAGTCTTGCCTTTTGGTCTGCCTGCGCCTGGACGAGCACCGCCCCGATTTTCTTTACGCTCCATATTGTTAGCTCCTCTTTATCCACCAATACAGCATTACAATGCCACTAGCTAAGCCGTGTGCCCACATTACCCACTCATGTAAGCTCATTTGAGGGAAAACCCTTAAAGCTTCAGCTATGACGCTAATAGTAAATAACCAAATTAGTATTTTCATTTTTGCTAAAACGTGGTAGAATAAGGGCAGGAGGACGAATTGCTCGTCCTACCTGCTACCCTCTTTATTTACGCTTTCTCTTGCGGGTCCGGCGTTTTATAGAGGGTTTTTTCTTTGCCTTTCTCGCTCTATATTCTTTTTCTAACTGTACTGCAAACAATACAGTTCCAAAAACATAGTAAGCAAGTTTAGCAAATTTTATTTCCTCATCCACGTTTTATACCTCCTTTCTACACTTATATTATACTACATATTTGATTATTT
>CAVKDE010000130.1:0-4944 GCA_963654835.1 Duodenibacillus sp.
ACCTTATACGTAACAGGACGCATCTGATCCACATTTTTCAGCATAACCGCCAGCTTTTTATTACCGCTCACGCCATTAACGTGGTGCAAGAAAAGGCGCACATCACCCTGCACCTTGTCGCGGTATAAAATGCCGTTGTGATACACAGTTTCCGGGCTGTCGCTAAAAAGCAGCGTCGGCCCTTCGGCCTGAAAATCAACCTCCGCTGCCTGCGGCGCATAATCTTCCGGGATATTAATCACGCGCTGCTGTGCGCCTGCAATATTCAGCAAACCACAGGAAAGAGTAACTAAAAGCGTTTGCAACGCTCTTTTTAAATTCATCAAACTACCTCCGTAGGAAAATATAATACTCCCCCGGCCTGCTTGCATTACTTGCAGCAGGCAGCTGAGGGAGTGCATTAAATCACACTTTTATTTTAAGCTGTTTTGGTAATCTGCCATAAATTGTGCCAAGCCTTTATCCGTCAGCTGATGTTTAATCATCTGCTCCAGAACCTTGGTCGGAATAGTAGCAATCGCACAGCCGGTGAGCATAACTTTTTCCACGTGCTCCAAATTGCGGATGCTGGCAGCAATAACTTCGGTTTCAATGCCGTAAAGCTTGAAAGCTTTCACGATATTTTCTACCAGCTGCACGCCATTTTCGCCAATATCATCCAGGCGGCCAATGAACGGGCTGACATAGGTTGCGCCAGCGCGCGCTGCCATAAGTGCCTGGGACATGCTGAACACCAAAGTAACATTGGTCTTAATGCCTTCCGCACTCAAAATCTTTACAGCCTTTAAGCCTTCAGGAATGCAGGGAATTTTTACCACAATGTTGTCAGCAATTTTTACCAGCTTGCGTGCTTCTTCCACCATGCCTGCACATTCCGTGCTGATAACCTCGGCACTAACAGGACCTTCCACTAATTTAGCAATTTCCGGGATAACTTCTGCCTGGGTACGACCGCTTTTCGCAATCAGGCTCGGGTTTGTGGTAACACCGTACACCACACCCCAATCAACAAATTTTGCAATTTCATCTACATTTGCAGTATCCATAAAAATTTTCATCAATATATACCTTCTTTAAATTTATTTCTACGGAAGAAGTACAACCTTATCCGCATTAGTCTGCGCCGGTAAGCTCATCGTCGCAAAACTGCTCCACAAAAGCAGCTTATCGCCCTTCTTAATCTTGGCAAAATCCTTGCACGCCTTCGCATCCACCGTCGCGACTAAATCATTATTACTGTTTAAAAGCGTAACATAACTGCCATCTTCCGCCAAAGCTGCCTGTGCCACCTCATAATAAGTGCCAACGCCCTCACTCGGCGCACCCAGCACAATCGCATAAGCATGGCTCTGCGCAGGCAGGCTGCGCGTCATACGTGCAGAATAATACACGCTCACATCCTCGCCCACCTTTAAGGCAGAAGCAGGAAAGCGCACTTTACCAGTCGCACCATCCACAACATAAGTATCATGATCAACTATCGCCGCAATCAGCTTGCGGTTGCCTTCGCCCTGCACCACATAACGACCATCTTCAATAGCAACAATCTTCCCGCGTGTCACATACATAGCGGGAGCACGCAAAACAGCCGGATCAGCCTCCACCGCTTTTGAAGCACTTTCTAAGCCAGTCACAACAGGCTTCATCTCCTTTATCGGCAGCGTCACAAAATCATTCGCCGCAAACGCACTAGTCGCCCCCAGCACAAAAACACACGCCAAAGCCAGAGAAACTTTCTTCATCGCTTTCATAATCTATACCTCCGCATTTTATTTATTGCTAATAGTATAGCACATGATTATGACGAAAGAATGGCTAAATAGTAAGCAATTATAATACGCATTACTCACGAGAGCTTATATTGCCTTACTTATTCGTAAAATGCACCGCAATCTCCGTAATCGTCGCCGCAGCCTTCCACATACAATCCTCATGGAAATCAAAATGACTGTTATGATGACCTGCCGCAATCTCCGTGCCATACATCATATACAGCGCACGCCCGCCATGCTGCTGCACACGCTCCATAAAGTAGCCGCAATCCTCGCTGCCACCCATATCCACATATTCCAAAACCTCGTCATAATGACACTTCTCTTCAATCAATTGTGCCACCTCATGACCAAGCTCCTTATCCGCAAAGCAAGCAGGCGCAGCACCAGCCATCACAATCTGCACCTCAACATCATACATTGCAGCGCAGGCGTTAATAATACGCTTTGCTTCCGTAACCATAAATTCATCAATCTCCGTCGTAGCACCGCGGGTTTCTAATTTAATAGAAGCAACATCAGGCACAACATTGCGCCCCGTACCGGCATTCAGCACGCCCACATTAATACGGCTGGAGCCTTTGCTGTGGCGGGCAATAGTGTTCAAAGAAATAGCAGCCTGCGCAGCAGCCAACAGCGCATTCTTGCCCTGCTCCGGTGCAGCACCTGCATGGGCAGAAACACCCTTAAAATGCGCATCTAATTTCGTAGTCGCCAAAAAGCCATCCGTCATCGTCACCAGACAGTTATCCGTAGTGGCCTTAAAGCCGATGTGACCGCCAAACAGATAATCAACATCATCCACCACGCCAGCGTTCACCATAGCAAACGCACCACGCACGCCTTCTTCCGCAGGTTGGAAAATAAGCTTAATCGTACCGGAAAGACGCGCCTTGTTCGCAGCTAAAAGCTTAGCCGCAGCCAAACCAATCGTTACATGGCCATCATGACCGCAAGCGTGCATTGCCATCTTATGCTGAGAAGCAAAACCTTCCTTCGTTGGGCGATGCGCTTCACCTTTTTCTTCCTCTACATCGTTGCAATCCATATCAAAGCGGAAGGCAACCGTTTTACCGGGTTTATCAGCCTGCAAAGTAGCCACAATACCGGTCTTGCCGCCAGCCATCTTCTTCACCAGCTCCGCATCAGCACCTTCGCTGATAGCACGCTGCATATAATCAGCCAGCTCCGCTTCACTCGGAACGCCCATCATAGATTTTTCATCGATAACATCGCTGCCAAAAACCACATTATAACCAAGCTTTTGCAGCTCCTTAATAATCATGCAGGAAGTACGGAACTCCGTCCAACCAGTTTCCGGATGCTGGTGCAGATCTCTGCGTCTTGCCACCATCTCACCTTTTAAGCCTTCAGCCTGTTGCCAAATAGTTTCCATTTGTGTAACCCCCATTCAAAAAAGTACAGTTTGCTCGCTATCTACAGGAAGAAAAACTTCTTCCTTTTTCCTTTTGCGATTTGCATTTGTCACCCACTGCCCACACGGACAGCTGATAGCGGCGGTAGGCAGCGCCCATGCCAGATGCTTGCCACACGCAGGACAGATAAACTCCACCTGCAATGGTCCCTTGGCCGTTTTCTTCATTATAATAGCGCACCTCCTGCCTTTACAATTGCGCTCTTTATTATAGCACATTTGCTAGAAGTTGAAAATGGGGTTAGCACCGTTTAACAACAAATGCTGCGCCAGAAAGCAAAAAACCGTGCACCACGCACGGTTTTTGCTTTGCGCAGCTCGGGAAGGAGTGCTGCGCAGTTTGGAAGATGATTTTTGGGAAAAGCTTGCAGGGCACTGCGTGCAAGGTTGGGTTGGGTATCTAGGACAACACGCAGCCTCCGCCGGATGCCAAGCTAAGCACCTAAGATTTTCCCTTATGCAAAACCTTATTGAAAGTGTTTAGCCTGAGTTGCATCCGCTGCGGCTTTTGCGTTATCCGCACTCACCTGTGCCTGACGCGCCAGTTTTGCGGCATATTCTGCACGCTCTTGAGCCTCTTTGGCAAGTTTGGCTGCTGCCTGATATTTTTCTGCAGCTGCCAGCTCTTTTTTAGCCTGCGCCGCGCGCTGCTCATCCAACAGCTTTTGCGGAGATTTGTGGCCAAAACGCCAGGTTGCACCAATACCGCCCATGGTTTCGCCACCAGCGGTGGAAAGGCTCACGTTAATCATAAAGTTCTTGTTCGGGTAATGGAAGAAGCCCATTGCCACGCCAGTTTCGCCTTTGTATTGGCCAAGGCCGATGCTGAACTCACTCGGAGCCTGCGGGTCGTAGCCAATGCTCTTCAAGGAAGCAATGGCGGCAGCCATTGCGCCCACTTTGTTCACACGGTCGCTCACGTCGTTAATGCGTCCGTCAAGGCGGTTTACTTCGTCAGTTAAGCGTCCGCTTACGGAATTGATTGCACCAACGGCAGTCTTATTATCAGTGTATTCGGAGCGAGAAGTGATTTCGGTGTTGAGATCGTCAATCTGACCGAGGTCGGAAAGGTTGATACGTTGACCAGCATTCTTTTGATCAGCGATAGAAACGTCCTTATCAGTAATCTGCGTGTAATTGTTAGCATTACCGCTAAGTTCATCGCTAATTTTCAAACCATCAGTAGTCAGCTCCTGTTTCATAGAAACTTGACCATTGGTTACTACGCCACCGATAGAAGTGGAAGTTTGATAAGAGTTAGAACTGTTATCGGTATTAACTTTATCCTGTACGGTAGTAGTAGTTCCAGATGCTTTAACATCAAAATTAGTCTTAGTATCAACATCTTCTACCATAGTATGAGTTCCATCAATATCAGTTTTGAAGTTAGTTTCCTTATTATTTGTTCTATCAACAACACTGCTTTCAATAGAACCATCACCAGCAAGTGTAATATTACCAGTGTCAGGATCAGTACCAGGATTTTCGTTACCAGCATTGCCTTGACCAGTAATCGTCAACTTATCAGTAATTAAGTGACCTGTTTTGATGGTGTTACCGTCAATAGTAGTTGTACCCTTATGCTCACCACTATCTTTAGTAAAGGTTGCTCCACCTGCATTCAATTCAGTCTTATTATTTTGACCATCATCAAGCGTTGCGTTACTACCATCAATTGTAGTACTGCTAGTAACGCCACCAGTAGTTTTTTCAATAGTAGCTTGACCAGTTTCAGTA
>CAVKDE010000131.1:0-4921 GCA_963654835.1 Duodenibacillus sp.
ATATGATGGAGTTTGCATTAAACGAGGAACAATTAGAATTACAGGAAATGGTAAGGGAGTTTGTAGAAAAAGAAATTACCCCTTACGCTGCTGAAATGGACGCAGAAAACCATATGCGTGACGGCCTGATTGAAAAGGCTAACGAAATGGGCCTGCTTAATGTTATTGTTCCTGAAGAATTAGATGGTCCTGGCTTGGACAGTATTTCTGTTGCTACTATTTATGAAGAGCTGGGCAAAGGCTGCGCCGGCGTAGCAACTTCTTTAGCTGCTAATAGCCTGGCAACTGTACCTGTGCTTTTAGCTGGCAACGATGAACAAAAGAAAATGTACTGCGATATTTTGAACAACGGCGGCTTGGCTGCTTTTGCTCTGACCGAGCCTGGTGCTGGCAGCGATGCAGGCGGCGTTTCTACCCGTGCTGTACATAATAAAGAAGAGGGTACTTACACTTTAAACGGTACGAAAATGTTCATCACCAATGGTGGCTTAGCTGAAATCTTCTTAGTATTTGCTAATACCCGTAAAACTGGCGGTATTCGTGGTTTGACTGCGTTCATCGTACCGAAAAACACTCCGGGATTCTCCGTTGGTAAAAAAGAAAACAAAATGGGCATCCGTCCTTCTAATACTACCGAGCTGGTGCTGCAAGACGTGGTTATTCCTGAATCCTATCGCGTTGGCCGCGAAGGCGAAGGCTTCCGTATTGCTATGAACACCTTAGACAGTGCTCGTCCGTTTGTTGGTGCTGTTTCTGTTGGTATCGCCCAAGCTGCTTTGGACTGCGCTGTAAAATATGCTAAAGAGCGTCGTCAGTTCGGTCAGCCGATTGCTTCCTTCCAAATGGTACAGGCTATGCTGGCTGATATGGCTATGAAGGTTGAAACCGCACGTCTGATGGTACAAAAAGCTTGCTGGATGCGTGATCAGGGTATGGAATTCTCTAAAGAAGCTGCTATGGCTAAATGCTATGCTGCTGATACTGCTATGCAGGTTACTACTGACGCTGTTCAGGTAATGGGCGGTTATGGCTATACTAAAGAGTATCCTGTAGAGAAGATGATGCGTGACGCTAAAATCATGCAAATCTATGAAGGCACTAACCAAATCCAACGTCTGGTTATCGCTAACAAGCTGCTGTACTAATACTACAGGTTTATATCGGGCAATATTTAGAGAGCTGTCGCGCTGCGACAGCTCTTTTCTATGTGAAGCGCAAGTTTGCTGCCAGCCTGAAGATTTTCTTTTTATAGAAGTTATGCTATAATAAATTAGTTAAGATGAAATTTACAGCTGATTATATGCAATAAAATTTTGTAAAGTGAGGTAGAGAAGATGACAAACGGATTTGCCGCCTTAAAGGTGTGCGCACATACAGTAGAGCAGCTGCAGAAAATGGGCATCAAAAAACCTATGCCTGTGCAGGAGCAGGCTATTCCGGCACTGTTTGCTGGTAGAGATGTTATTGCCCGCGCCCAGACAGGTACAGGTAAAACATTGGCGTTTCTTGTGCCGCTGGCAGAAAAAATTGATACTGCAAAAAGCTATGCCCAGGCACTAGTTATTACGCCGACGCGTGAATTAGCACAGCAGATTGCCACCGAGATGAAGAAAATTTTAGGCGAAAGCGATATTAAAGTGCTGGCTGTAACTGGTGGCAGAGATTTTGAAACGCAAAAATATAAGCTGGAAGGCAGAAGCCACGTGCTGATTGGTACACCTGGCCGTCTTTTAGACCACATCCGCAAGGGCAATACGGATTTAGGCGGCGTAAAATATCTCGTTTTAGACGAGGTTGACGAAATGCTGCAGCAAGGTTTTATGGATGAAGCACTGGATTTAATTGCTATGACTGCGCCTGTGCATCAGACGATGCTTTGCAGTGCCACACTTTCGGAAGAAGTGCGCAAGCTGGGCCGCAAGCTGACGAAGAATTGCGCGCTGATTGATATCAATCCTGATAAAGCTACGGTAGATAAAATTAAACAAATCTGCCTGAAAACGACAGATGAATATAAAAATAAGGCTGTGGCAGCACTTATTGACCGCCTGAACCCTTATCTGATGATTGTTTTTTGCATGAGCAAGGAGCGCACAAAAGAATTAGGCGATTGGCTGGGAATGCAGGGGTACAACGTAGATGTACTGCACGGTGAGATGTCACCTGCCAAACGCAAAACTGTTATGAAGGCGTTCCGTGATGCCAAAATCCAAATTTTAGTAGCGAGCGATTTGGCTGCCCGCGGACTGGATGTAGAAGGTGTAACTCACGTTGTGAATTATGATATTCCGCATGATGTGGATTGGTACGTGCACCGCATTGGTAGAACAGGCAGAGCAGGCAATGATGGCGAGGCGATTACGCTGTATACAGCGGACGAAGTGAAATGGCTGCGCAATATCGAAAACAAGCTGGGCATCCTTATGGAGCGTCAGAATTTAGAGGGCGAAACCGTTACCCGCCGCATTGCGGTAACAGCGAAAAAGAAAAAGCCTGCTGCACCAAAGCGTGGTCGCAACAGCGTTGCTGATAAGCGTAAAGCACCGAAAACAGGCAGCAACCGTCGCCAAGGTCCGCGCAAAGGGAAATAATATACCTATTAAAGAAAGTATTTTTCACCATGTGTAAATTGCGTAACTCTTAGTAATATGGTAAAATATTATTTATAAGATGTTGTGATTGCTTTACTATGACAACGTGTAATTTAGGATTCACGGAAGGTGTGTGTGCATTGAGTTATAAAATAACTATGCCCAGCGGTATTGTTTTTGATTATACTAATATGCTGGGCGAGGGTCGCTTAAAGCCGCAAGAGGTGGCCGAGGCACTAGCGGAGCAGGGCAAGGCAGCGGATGCTGCTGTGAGTGCTATCCGGTTAATGGGTGTCGCAAAGAACCATTTATCGAAAGATGGCAAGCCGGAGCACGTTTTCTTCCCGCGTATGCCGTACATTGCGGAGAATAACCCCAATACAGAAGCTTCTATTATTAAGCTTTTAAAATATAGCAAGTATCTGCGCCAGAAGGATGTGGTAGTTTTTCTGGGCGTTGGTGGTTCATATCTGGGCAATAAGGTGCTGTTTGACGCTTTTGGTGGCTGCCATTGGAATACAAATCCGATTGTGCGCCAAGGCCAGCCACGTATTTATTTCTCGGGTAATAATTTAGATCCTGTTGATTGCTATGGCCTGACTTTTGAAATGCAGCGTTTGGCAGCGCGCTACGTGCAGATTGGCAGAAAAATGCGCGTGATGCTGGTGCCGATTTCTAAATCAGGTACGACGCTGGAAACGATATCTGCTTTTACTTATTTTTATGATGTATTGAGCAAGGACGACGATATTGACTTAGAGTGTACAGTGGTGACGGATTTAAAAGCACCGCTGGAGCAGGCGCCGCTTTTGCAATTGGCAGAGAAGTTTGGTTGGTGGAAGTTTGATATCAAAGAAGGTATTGGCGGACGCTTCTGCGTCATGACGGATCCAGGCCTTGTGACGATGGCTGCACTTGGCGGCGATATCGAAGAATTTTTGCGCGGGGCGCGTGAGATGGACAGCTATTGCCGTCAGGCAGATTTAGAAGAAAACCCTGCGCTTTTAAATGCGCTGCTGAAATTTATGGCGTATAAAAAAGGCCGCGATATTGAAGTGTTCATGCCTTATAGTATGCACTTAAAATCATTGAGCGAATGGTACGTGCAGCTTTTGGCGGAATCTTTAGGCAAACGCTGCGACCGCGAAGGCAACATTGTAAACTACGGTAGAACGCCGATTGTAGCTGTAGGCACAACGGATATGCACGCGCAGACGCAGCAGCATCAGGACGGACGTTTGAATAAAGTTGTGCAGTTTTTAGAGATTGCGCATCACGAAGAGGAAGCGGTGGTGCATAATCCCTTTAGCGATGTACCGTATTTTGCTAAATACGATGGCATGGATATGGCCAAAGCACTCAAAGCTGCGCTGGATGCCAACGAAGCAGCACTGACGAGTGATAACCGTTACAACGCGCGCTTTACGCTGCCAAAGCTCAACGAATATTATCTTGGCCAGCTGATGTACTTTTTGATGCTGACTGTGGCGTATGAAGGTGAGCTGGCGGATGTTGATGCTTACGACCAGCCTGGCGTAGAGGTTTATAAACGTTTAATGAAAAAGCAGCTGTGATTGCTGCTGAAAATAGCATATAAAAATTTTGTTTTTTGCAGAGCTGGGGCTTTCTTTGCCTTAACTCTGCTTTTTTGTAACATTTTTCCCAATTAGTGTATGATAATAAAGATAGCCTTTGCTTTATTTTCTAAAAAATGCTATAATAGCGATTGTGTTGTCCCAATCAAATTTAAAGGAGTGAATCGCGTTATGCAAACAACGCAAGAAAAAAATCAGTCCGGTGGTATTCTGGCTCTGATTGAACGCGTCGGTAACAAAATCCCTGATATTACAATTTTGTTCATCGGTGCTTTTGTATTATGCTGCATTATGTCAGCAATTTTGTCCACTATGCACTTCGGTTATGTGCATCCTACAACTGGCAAGGAAATCGTTGTCAACAATATGTTGAGCGGCAAAAATCTTGTGCAGCTGCTTAGCAAAATGGTTACTAACTATTCCGGCTTCCCTCCGCTGGGTATGGTAATTGTTGCTACTTTGGGTATTGGTATTGCGGATGGTTCCGGTTATATCAATACTGCTTTGAAGAAAATTTTGGCTATTACGCCGAAATTTTTAATTACCCCGATTATCATTCTCGTTGGTATGCTGAGCCATCTTGGCCCTGATACCGGTTATGTAATCATTATCCCGGTTGCGGCTTATATGTATTATGCAAGCGGCAAGCATCCGTTGGCCGGTATCGGTGCATCTTTCGCCGGTATTGCCGGTGCTTTCGCTGCCAACTATACTCCGTCTGCAATTGACCCGGTT
>CAVKDE010000132.1:0-4897 GCA_963654835.1 Duodenibacillus sp.
AGAAGTTCGCAAATATCCTGACTTCGCTGCTATTTACATGGAACTGGACAACAAACGTGTTGATGCAGCTATCGTCGATGCAGTGCTTGCCCGCGGTTATTATGACAAACTGAAACCCGGCACTTACAAAATTCTTGATGAAACCATGGGTGATGAGGTTGTAGCCATTGCTTTCCGCAAAGACGATAAAGATTTTAAAGACCGCATTGACAAAGCTATGGACGAAATGAAGAAAGATGGTACCTGCAAAAAGATTTCCGAAAAATGGATGGGCGCAGATATCACTATCTATGATAAATAAGGTCGACGCAAACGCCTTAATATGGTAAAATTGTACATAGCTGCTAATTTAAATTAGTAAAAAAACAAGGGCTGTTGCAGCATCCGCTGTGACAGCCCAAATTATGGTTATTGGAGATTTATTTATGGATTACGTTTTGAACATCATCCCGCAAATGCTGGATGGCTGCCTGGTATCTTTTCAGGTTTTTATTATCACTATTGTTTTAAGCATTCCGCTCGGCGTACTGCTGAGCCTGGGCCGCGTTTCCGGCATTAAGCCGCTGCAGGCACTCATTGGCTGCTACGTGTGGATTCTGCGCGGTTCGCCGCTCATGCTGCAAATTTTCTTTGTTTACTTTGTGCTACCTTCTGTAGGCATCCGCCTGCCGGATTTTGAATCAGCTATCGTAGCTTTTGTTTTAAACTACGCTGCTTATTTCTGTGAAATTTTCCGTGCCGGCATACAGGCCATTCCGCAAGGCCAATACGAAGCAGCGCACACCTTGGGCATGAACTACGTACAGACGATGCGCCGCATCATCCTGCCGCAGGTTGTGCGCATCATCCTGCCGCCTATCAGCAACGAAACAATTACGCTGGTTAAAGATACGTCCCTGGTTTACGTTCTCGCCATGAACGATTTAATGCGCACAGCGCGTAACCTCGTACAACGCGATTTCAGCATTACGCCGTTCATTGTTGCTGCTGTGTTCTACCTTGTAGCAACTTTAGTTTTAACCATGCTGTTTGAAAGATTAGAGAAACGCTTCTCTAAATACGACGAATAAGGAGGAGCGAAATGTCTACCAATAAAATTAGCGCGAAAAATATCTGGAAAAAATTTAATAACCTTGAAGTTTTAAAAGGCATTGATCTGGAAGTCAACGAAGGCGAAGTTGTCGCCGTTATCGGTCCTTCAGGCGGCGGTAAAAGCACGCTTTTACGCTGCCTGAACAAACTGGAAACAATTGATAAAGGCAGCATCACCATCGATGGCGAAGAGCTGTGCAAGGAAACTGCCGCAGGTACAGAATACGTCAGTACGAACGATACTCGCCGCATTGCCTGCAAGATGGGCATGGTGTTCCAGCAGTTTAATCTTTTCCCGCATATGACGGTGCTGGAAAATTTAATTGAAGCACCGGTCAACGTGCAAAAACGCAATAAAGCAGAAGTTATCAAAGAAGCAGAAGTTTTGCTGGCGAAGGTTGGCTTATCCGAAAAGCGCGATGTTTATCCGCGCAAACTTTCCGGCGGTCAGCAGCAGCGCGTCGCTATCGCGCGCGCTTTAGCAATGAAGCCTTCCATCATGCTGTTCGACGAACCCACATCTTCGCTTGACCCGGAACTGACGGGTGAAGTGCTGCGCACAATGCGCGAGCTGGCGGAAGAAAAAATGACGATGGTTGTTGTAACGCACGAGATGGGTTTTGCCCGCGAAGTTGCGACGAAGGTTGTTTTCATGGCTGACGGTCACGTACAGGAGCAGGGCGCACCTGCGGAAATTTTTGATAACCCGAAGAATGAACGCTTGAAATCGTTCTTAAACGTAATCTTAAAGTAAGCACCATATCGACGAGAAGGTATTAGATGCAAGCAAAAGCGACGACGGCGTACACTCTAGTACTCCTAGGAGCTTTTGTGAAGCAGATAATGCCTTACACGTCGATATGCCATATTTCACAAAGTTGTAGAACTTTGAACCAACCTTTGTCATAATAGCTTGCTATAATAATATTCGAGGATAGGAAGTCACCCCAGACTTCTAACAACTCCACTAAACATATCTTTTCATCATACACCTCTCCTTAATACACCGCACAGATACGTGAACGTGCGGTGTATTTATTTTTATGTGCTCATTATGTAAAATTTAGGTAAAGTGCTTTACAGACTTTTAACGCAAGAGTTTTTTTAGTATAATAGATATGTTAATCTAAAATAAAAGCTGACGAGAAAGTATTAGATGATGCTTTATCGGCAGACTATAGGAGCAATTATGACAGCGTATTTCTTAGCATTCTTAGGCGGTATCGCCTTATTTATGTATGGTATGCAGCTCATGGGCGACGGCCTGCAAAAAGCAGCCGGTGCCAAACTGCAAAAAATTCTTGAAGCAATGACAGGCGTGCTCGCTATGGGCATTTTGCTTGGCGCAGTTGTCACAGCTGTGCTGCAGGCCAGCGGTGCGACGACTGTTATGACAGTCGGCCTTGTTAACGCCGGTCTTTTAACACTCAAGCAGGGCTTTGGTATCATCATGGGTGCTAATATCGGCACAACCATGACCGCACAGCTTATCGCCTTCAAGCTTTCTGATTACATCACCGTGCTTATTTTCATCGGTTTTTTAATCCAACTGCTCGCGAAAAAAAGCAGGCCCAAATATCTTGGCCAAGTAATGCTGGGCTTTGGTATTTTAATGCTGGGCATGGATATGATGGGCAAAGCAGTTATGCCTCTGCGCAATTATCCGGGCTTTGTAGATTTTATTGAAAACTTCTCGCATAATCCGGTACTGGGCATTGGCATCGGTATGATCATGACCGTACTGATTCAATCCAGCAGCGCGACGATTGGTATTTTGATTGCGATGGCAGGTCAGGGATTGATTCCGCTGGAAGGTGCTATCCCCGTACTCTTAGGCGACAACATCGGTACCTGCATTACCGCCGTGCTTGCTTCGCTGCGCGCTAACCTCACAGCCAAACGTGTTGCTGCTGCACACGTTATGTTCAATGTTATCGGCAGCATTATCTTTGTTATTTTTATGCCGTGGTTCATTAAGCTCGTGCTGCAAATATCTCCTGCCGGTGATATTGCCCGCCAAATTGCCAATGCACACTCCGCTTTCAATATTATGAATACCTTGCTTTTCATGCCGTTCGTAAACCAATTTATCAAACTGGTAGAAAAAGTTGTCCCGGGCAATGCAGAAATTATCTCCATGCGTCCTGTCTACCTTGATAAAAATATGTTGAGCACGCCTTCTATCGCCATTACCCTGGCTGTCAAAGAAGTTGTCCGCATGGGCGAGCTGGCGCGCAAGGATGTGCGTCTGGGTATGGAAGCTATCCAAAATTTTGATGAAAAAAAACTCAAATACGTTTTAGAGCACGAACCTGTTGTCGATGCGTTAGAGCGTGATATTACGGATTATCTTACCGCGATGAATTCTACCGAAATGAGTGACAGCCTTTCAGCGCGCCACACCGGCTTACTGCACGCCTGCACAGATATCGAACGTATCGGCGATCATGGCGAAACGCTTGCTAAGCGTGCGCGCAAACTGTTTGAAGACGATATAAAATTCTCTGACGAAGCTAAAGCAGAACTTTTGCAGCTCAGTGAAATGGTGCTGCGTGCTTCCGCCCGTGCGCTGGAAGCCTTGGAAAAAGATGATAAAGAAATTGCGGCGGATGCTGTGCGCCTGTGCCGCGAAGTTAAGCAATACCAGAAAGTTATCCGCAAAAATCACATCACCCGCCTCAACGAGCACCTGTGCAATCCTACAGCAGGCTTTGTGATGATGGAACTTTTGATTAACATGAAGCGTGTTTCTGATCACTCCAAAAACATTGCCCAGCTCGTGCAGGGAACGTTCTAAGCTTCACAACAATTTCACACAAATTTTGCTATACTTATGTTAAGCAAGGACTGCGCCAGACTGCTAGTCTGAGCGCAGTTTTTTATTTGTAAATTTTTAAGCAGAGGTGTTAAGCTATGGATAAACTCAAAGAGCATAAAGTCCTCGTTATTATTTTACTCATCATTGCTCTAGCCTGCGCAGGTTTCTACTTCTACCGCCAGTCGCAAGCAGAAAAAGAATTCAAGCTTTACGGCAACGTCGATGTACGCCAGGTATCGCTCGCCTTTAATGCCAGCGAACGCATTGATTCCATGCTTGTAGAAGAGGGCGCACAGGTAAAAAAAGGCCAGCTTTTAGCAACGCTGAAAACAGAAACTTTAAAATTAAATATTGCGCAAAGCAAAGCCAATATTGCGCGTCAGGAAGCTGCCGTGGAACGCCTGCATAACGGCTCACGCCCGCAGGAAGTAGAGCAGGCTGAAGCGCAGCAGCGCGAGGCCAGCGCCAGCTTTGAAAACGCTCTGCTCTATAAGCAGCGTATGGAAAATTTATATAACCAATCTGCCATCAGCAAACAACAGCTTGACGATGCCGATGCCAAATATAAAGCTGCCAAAGCAGCTCTTGATAGCGCCCGCGCTGCCTATAACCTCGCCGAAATCGGTCCACGCGCTGAAGATATCAAAGAAGCAGAAGCACAGCTGGAAGGATTACGTGCTAACCTTGCGCAGCAAGAATATAATCTGGAGCAATCTGAGCTTAAAGCTCCGCTTGACGGCGTTATCCGCTCGCGCCTGTTAGAGCCAGGCGACATGGCTTCACCGCAAAAAGCTGTCTATACCTTAACCATTAACAGCAAAAAGTGGATTCGCGCTTACGTAAGCGAAGCGCAGTTAGGTTTAATCCATCCCGGCCAGAAAACTAAAGTTACTATTGACAGTTTCCCTGATAAGCCTATCAGCGGCGAAATCGGTTATATCTCTAACGTAGCAGAATTTACCCCAAAAACTGTGCAGACACCGGAAC
>CAVKDE010000133.1:0-4877 GCA_963654835.1 Duodenibacillus sp.
TCCGCCATATATTCGCGGGAACGGGAAACTGCCATCTGGATGAGCATTGCTGCCATAGGTGCCAGCACCATAATTAAAATCGCAGCAATTGGATTGCGGCTTTCACCATTTTCATCACGACCGCCGCCAAGGAACATACCCCATTGGGCAATCGTAGAAATTGCACCTGCCATAGAGGCAGCTACCGTGCTTACCAAAATATCACGGTGCTTAACGTGGCTTAATTCATGTCCTAAAACACCCGCAAGTTCTTCCTTCGTCAGCATATCTGCCAAGGCAGTGTTTACTGCAACCGCAGCATGTTCAGGATCGCGGCCTGTAGCGAAAGCATTCGGCACAGGGCTGTTAATAATATAAACTTTCGGCATGGGCAGGCCAGCTTTTTGCGCCAGTTTTTCCACAATACCATATAATTCAGGCGCGGAGCTTCTGCTTACCTGCTGCGCGTTGTAATGCGCCAGAACCATCTTATCGCTGTTCCAATAAGTAAAGAAGTTCATCGCTACGCCTACAAAAAGCATCATTGTCATACCACGCAGACCGCCGAAGAAATCGCCGATAAGCATGAGCAGAGCTGTCATTAATGCCATAAGGAACGCTGTTTTCATCTAAGTAAATTCCTCCTCAAATAAGATCCATTTAATTAACTTATTCTATTATAACAATTTACTTATTACTTTTCAATTTGTTCCTTAATCGATTTCAACATATTCTCACTGTTTTCACGAACTTTTTTCTTTAAAATCGGATTCAGTAGACCTGCAATCATGGGAATACCAAACTCAAAATCCACAGCCAGCGTCACTTCGCACTGCTCGCCCTGGGGAATAATAAGCCAACTGCCCTCCATTTTTTTCAAATCACCTTCGGTCTGAGCGTAGGTAATTTTCAACTCTTGCGGGTAGAAGGTGTCGCGCTCTGTCCAAACGATTTTTCGACCATCCACATTGCTTACCCAGTGCGAAACGGTGTAATCTTCGCCACGCTCCAAAATTTCTACGCTTACCAGATCGTGCATAAAATTAGGATAAGCAGCCATATCCTTCACGATATCATAAATTTTTTTCCCATCACCTTTAATGGTAGTTTTACTTTCTACATAAGGCATTTTATTTTTTCACTCCTTTACAAATCTTCGATTACATCCGCAGTTTGCTTCACCGCAGTTCTGAACGCTTCTAATACATGGTCAATAACCTCTTTAGGCATAATCAAAGGCGGTTCCATGCGGATAACTTTCGGGTTGTTCAGCGTATAAGCAACAATAATATGCTGGTTAATCATCAGGCTCATGAGCATACCGCCTGCGCCTTCTTTGGTCAGCTCAATGCCCAGCATCATGCCTTTACCACGCACTTCTTTAATCACAGTGGGGAATTCAGCAGCAATTTTTTCCAGACCTGCTTTCAGATAAGCACCAGCTTCACGCCCACGGCGCAGCATATCTTCCTCTTTAATAGTTTTAATTGCAGCTACGCCAGCAGCGCACGCCAACTGGTTGCCGCCAAAAGTGGAAGTGTGCAGGAAAGGAGCTTCGATAAGGCCTTGCCATGCCCTCGGCGTACCAATAATTGCACCGATAGGCATTACGCCGCCGCCAAGTGCTTTCGCACACGCCATTAAATCAGGCAGTACGCCATCGTAGTTCACACCGAACCACTCACCCGTGCGGCCAATACCTGTCTGCACTTCATCAGCGATAAAGAGTGCGCCCTTCGCCTCACAAATTTCTTTAACCTGACGCAAGTAGCCTGCCGGAGGCACGATAATACCGCCTTCACCCTGAATAGGCTCTAAAATAACAGCAGCAGTTTCTTCATCCACAGCTGCGGCAAGAGCATCCGCATCGCCATATTCCACATGGGTAAAACCATTTAACAGCGGTTTAAACGGATCGCGATATAAATCACGGCCAGTTGCTGTCAAACTGCCAAAAGTTTTGCCGTGAAAAGCGTTTTTAGCAGCCACAAATTTCGTGCGTTTGGTAGCAAGACGTGCTACCTTCAGGCAGCCTTCCACGGATTCCGTACCGCTGTTGACAAAAAAGCTGTACTGCAAATCACCAGGCGTAATCTCCGCCAAAGCTTCTGCCAAATCTGCCATAGGACGGTTGAAGAGCACCTTACCACACATCGGCATAGCGTGCAGCTCCTTTTCCACCGCTTCCACAACCTTCGGATGACGGTGACCTAAAGCAAACATACCATAACCGCCCAGGCAGTCAATAAACTCCTGACCTTCGCTATCGGTAATCGTCCAGCCTTCAGCATGGCCTTCAATGCTTGCCAAACCCATAAAGCGGAACAGCTTAGCCTGCGCAGGATTGATATACTTCTCATATTTTTCAATAGTTTCTTCAACGTAATTCATTTCCTTACCTTCTTTTTAATACAATAATTCCGTTACGGGAACAAACGTAATCCCTGTTTTCTTAAACTCCGCCGCGTATTGCTGCCAACATTTTGCTGTATTCGTGCGCGCGTGGCAGATAGCAATCACGCTGCCATTTTTCTCCGCCAGCGCAAACGCCTTGTAAATCTGGGCGCGGATATCAGCTACATTGGCACTGTTATCCAGAAAGATATCATTACGTGCGGTAGCAACGCCCATCCCCTGCGCCATATCACGTGCTACGGAAGCAGCGGTTGTGCGGCTGTCGATAAAGAATAAGCCCTGGTTTTTCAGCTCGCCCAAAACTACCTTCATCGTTGCCCTATCGCTCGTTGCCTTAGAGCCTTGGTGATTATTTACACCCAAAATACCGGGCAGACTATTTACCGCCTTACGCGTGAGTGCCAGCTTTTCGGAAGCAGATAAGTTCGTGCGCACAGTGTTCGCACCTTCGCTCATCGCACTTGCATTCATCGGTTCCATCGGCAGGTGCAGCATAGGCACACGCCCATGATTTTTCACCAGCTCCAGCACATCGCTGCTGTAAGGCTTAAACGGCAAAATGGCGTAGCTAAACGGCAGCCCCGTATCCAGCAAAGTGCGCACAGAAGCTAAATCATAGCCGCAGTCATCAATAACAATGGCTACTTTACCTCTGTATTGCCTGACGGTTCCCTGCTGCTCCTTTGCTTCTTCTACAGCTTCTTCCTCAGGCAAATCTTTAACATCCTTATCCTTCTTTTTCAAATTATCATTATGGAAGAAGGTGATGGTATCCACGACAAAATTTTTCTTGCCCTGGCCTGCCTTCACGCTGATGCCCACCTGCGCCTGATAAGCATCCCATTTTTTATATTTCACAGCTTTGCCGCCAATATAAACAAGGCCTGCTCCTTCCACCTTCTCCTGCAGCCAGGAAGCAGCACCGGTCGTACTCGTGCTGGAAGGAATACCCACAGCAAGCTCACGCTGGCTGATTTTTACCTTAGCACCGGATTCTTCCACAGCAACTTCTTTTTCGCCGCTGTCATTTTCCATCAGCTGCCAATTATCTTTTTGCAGCAAAATGTTATCTACAAGGCGCTGCGCCTCAACGGATTCATCCAGCAGGCTGATTTGCTGCGGCTCGCTGCCTTTGTTATCTAAAACATCCTTCTCACTTTTACTGTTCGCGTAAAGGAAGCCGCTTACGATAGCAACCACAGCTACCACCGCCAGCAGCACCAGTAAAGCGTGCTTGCTGCCAGATTTCTTTTTTTGCGTTCGTTTCGCCATCATTTATCTCCTTTATCTTCTCCACGTTACGCCCGAGGGTGCGTTTTTTCATAAACTTCACGCAGACGTTCAATATCCATATGCGTATAAATCTGCGTAGTAGAAATATCTGCATGACCTAAAAGTTCCTGCACAACGCGCAAATCCGTACCATTATTTAACAGATGCGTTGCAAAGGAATGGCGCAGCATATGCGGTGTTACTTTTTTCGTCAGGCCTGCACTCTCGCCATAAGCAACAATAATTTCATAAAAGCGTTCCCGCGTCATCGGTCCGCCCCAGCCTGTTACAAACAAAGCACCTGTCTTATCATTCTTACCGTGCAAAAGCTGCGGACGCACAACATTTAAATAACGTTCCAGATAATGCAGCGCAGTCCTGCCTAACGGCAGCATACGTTCCTTAGAGCCTTTGCCCATCACGATGATATACTGCATCTTTAAATCCACATTTTTCAAGGGCACACTCACCAGTTCAGAAACGCGCATTCCTGTAGCGTAAAGCACTTCCAGCATCGTCTTATCGCGGTAGCCATCCGGCGTACCTAAATTGGGCTGCTCTAAAAGTGCTTCCACCTCCGCAATGCTCAGCACTTTAGGCAGGTGTAAACCTTTATTGGCAGCTTCCAGCACATCCGCAGGGTTGCGGCGGATATAACGCTCTGCGGCTAAAAAACGGTAGAATGCTTTAATGGAAGCTAATTTGCGTGCTACGGTAGAAGCACTGCGCCCAGCCTGCTTGAGCTGCACTAAATAAGCCAATAGCTGCTGGCGGGTAACTTGCAAAAAATCTTCCTGCTCCTTTAGTTTGAGCGTTTTTTGCAGCAGACGCAAATCACGCAGATACGCCAAACGCGTATTTTTAGAAAGGCCAAGCTCTACATTTAAATATTCTTCAAACAATGTCAGATAATCAAACATAATCTTATTCGGAAAAAGAAAAACAACGCCGCAGCGCCGTTTTTCATTGCTTTATAGACTGTCTATCAGTCACGTCGTTCAGGCTGCATAATAGTAATATTAGTCGCCGGAGAAATCGTAGAAATAGCGTGTTTATAAACTAATTGCTGCTTGCCTTCGTTCTCAATAATTACGGTAAAATTATCAAAGCCACGCACTAAACCGCGAATCTGGAAACCGTTCATCAGATAAATAATTACACCAAGATTTTCTTTACGTACATGGTTTAAAAAGCTGTCTTGTAAATTCATT
>CAVKDE010000134.1:0-4847 GCA_963654835.1 Duodenibacillus sp.
CCACCATGCCACGCGCTTTATTGACAACCACCACATCCTCATCCTCGTAGATGATATCGAGAGGAATATCCTCCGGCTGCACATCTAAAGGCTGCGGCTCAGGCAGAGTAACAACAATTTCTTCGCCTTGCTTTAATTTATAATTAGCTTTTAAAACTTTGCTGCCACGCACCGCGCGCCCTTCCTCTAAAAGCTTTTGCATATTAGAACGCGTCAGCTCAAGCAGCGTCGCCAGACCCACATCCGCACGCTGTCCTGCCGTATTTTCATCAACAATCAGGCGTTCTTGCTGCCCAATATTTCCGTTTTCAAAATGCTCCATATAAGTAAACCTACTCCTGTACAAATTGCAATATCGGCCACGTTGAACACTGGCCAGATACGAAAATCAAAAAAATCTATCACTACGCCATGCAGCGTTCTGTCAATTAAATTTCCTACTGCACCACCGGCAAAAAGTGCTGTGCCATATGAAGCAAGCACACCACTTGCAGCAATTTCCTTACGCATAAACCATACACCGCTGATGACAGCCACAGCGATTAAAACAAACAACCAACGACTGCCTTCCAACATACCAAAGGCAGCACCAGGATTTAAAATAAACGTCCAATGAAAAATATTAGCAATCACCGGAACGCTTTCCCCCACCGCAAAATGCGTCACAACATAATACTTTGTCAGCTGGTCTAAAATAACCACGAGCAAAGCAAGTAAACAATAAATCATTTTTTACTCCTACATTTTGTTAATATATGTATTATTATACCACAGATTCATCATGAAAATACAGAGGACACAAAAAAGTTGAAAAGAAAAAATGGCTGCTGCTTACGCAACAACCATTCATTTTTTACTGCACGTCGTCTAAATATTCCTCCTGCAGCTCTTCGTGAAGCTTAGGCGGTTCATGCAAAAGTTGGATACCCACACGCACAATGCGCATCTTATCCACCTCTTCTACCGTAAAGACAGCAGCAGGCGTCTGCACCTTCTGGCCAACTTTCGGCGGATAATCTATCTGGGAATAAACCCAACCGCCAATCGTATCGCAGTTTTCTGTATCCAGCGTCAGCTCAAAGGAATCGTTGATATCTTCTAAAAGCATTTTGCCGTCTACAGAATAAGTTTTATTACCCTTTTCTTCAACTTCAGGACGTTCTTCATCAAATTCATCCTGAATTTCGCCTACTATTTCTTCCAGAATATCTTCAACAGTAACCATACCAGCCGTACCGCCATATTCATCCACTAAAATAGCCAGCTGGCTGCGATGTTTTTGCAGCATCCTCAGCAGCTTGCTAATAGGCAAAGATTCCGGCACTAACAGCACGTTACGCGCCAGGCTGCGCAGATCAGGATGCGCGCCCTCGTTTAAGCTGCGCAGCAAATCCTTGATATGCAAAAAGCCGATAATGTGATCCTTATCTTCATCGCAGATAGGATAACGCGTCATGCGCTCTGCCAACGCTGTTTTAATGTTATCCTCCCAGGAATCTTCCAGATAAAGGCAGATCATATCTGTGCGCGGCACCATGATGTCGCTCGCACGGCGGTCGGAGAAATCAAAAACATTATCCAGATACGTCAGCTCTGTTTTATCAATATAACCATGCTTATGGCTTTCTTCCATCAGGATACGGATTTCATCCTCATTGTGTGCTTCCTCCGCCTCCGTAGCAGCCTCAACACCAAAGCGGCGCAGCGTCCAGTTCGCCACATGGTTTAAAAACCACACCGCAGGATACATCAGCCTGTCAAACATCAAGAGCGGACCGGAAACAAAAAGCACAATCTGCTCCGTCTTTTGGATAGACAAAGATTTTGGCACCAGCTCGCCCAAAACAATATGCAGTGCTGTGATTACACCAAAGCCTACCACAAAAGCAATAGTATGCTCCACGTTCGCAGGCAGGTTGACAAGTTCAAAAACAGGATGCAAAATTTTTGCTACCGTCGGCTCGCCAATCCAGCCTAAGCCCAAAGAGGCAATAGTAATACCTAACTGCGTTACTGAAAGAAACGCATCTAAATGCTCCGTTACCTTCTTGGCGTTTTCCGCCTGCTTATTGCCTTCCTTGAGCAGCGCATCTAGGCGCGAAGGACGCACCTTGACAATAGAAAACTCCGAAGCCACAAAAAAACCGTTCAGTGCTACCAAAAACAAAATCGCTATAACATTGAAGATAATTATAAGATAGTCCAAATAAATCTGCTTTTTCGTCCCATGCCGAAAAAGGCAGCTTCACCTCCGTAATATATATTAAGAGTATTGTACCATAGTTTGAGCTTCTTGCAAAATAAATTTCACGTAAAAAACAAAAAAGCGAGCAGAAAATTTCTTTCCCACCCGCTTTTGCTTTACTCAAAATTTTTCTCTTTAAAGGGACACTCTTCTACAACCACGCAGCCGCGGCACAGCGGTTTACGTGCCTTGCAGATTTTGCGCCCATGCCAGATGAACCAGTGATGCGCATCGCTCCACTTTTCACGCGGAATAATTTTCTCCAGCTCTTTTTCCGTCGTCAGCGGATCTTTTCCCTTCGCCAGCTCCAAACGGTGGGATACACGGAAAACGTGCGTATCCACTGCCAGCGCAGGCACGTTATAAATAATACTGGCAATAACATTCGCCGTTTTTTGCCCCACACCTGGAAGCTCCATAAGCGTTTTGATATCGCTGGGGATTTCGCTATGGAAGCGTTCCACAAGCATATGGCACGTTCCCAAAAGGTTCTTCGCCTTGGCATGATATAAGCCGCAATCGCGAATTTCTGCCTCCATCTCCTCCTGCGTGAGCGCGCCCATCTTTTCCGGCGTGTTCAAACGGGGGAAAAGGCGCGCGGTGATAACGTTCACGCGCTCGTCCGTACATTGCGCAGAAAGGATGACCGCTACCAAAAGCTCGAACGGCGAATTATAATTCAGCGCAGTCTTTGTGCCTTTATATGTTGCTTCTAATTTAGCTAAAATAGCTTCTCGTTGTGCCTTGCGCAGCATCAGTTCGTCAAACTCCTTACAGGTGCAGGAATACGTCCGCCACGGTTAATGAATTTTTCCGCGCTGAACTTTTTCACACCTAAAATTGGTGCATAACCCAAAAGGCCGCCAAACTCAACCTGTTCACCCACATCTTTACCGGGAACAGGAATCAGGCGCACAGCAGTAGTTTTATTGTTAATCATGCCAATGGCTGCTTCATCCGCAATAATAGCAGAAATTGTTGCTGCCGTAGTATCGCCGGGAATAGCAATCATATCTAGGCCTACAGAGCAGACGCAGGTCATAGCCTCTAATTTTTCCAGGGACAGGCTGCCGCGTTCTACCGCAGCAATCATCCCCGCGTCCTCACTGACGGGAATGAACGCACCGCTCAAACCGCCTACGTAGCTAGATGCCATCAGGCCGCCTTTTTTCACCGCATCGTTAAGCATGGCAAGCGTTGCCGTCGTGCCGGGGCCGCCGCAGCTTTCCAAACCGATTTCTTCTAAAATGTGCGCTACGCTGTCGCCAATTGCAGGTGTAGGCGCAAGCGATAAATCAATAATGCCAAACTGCGTATTAAGGCGACGCGCTGCCTCCTGTGCTACCAGCTGGCCTACGCGCGTAATTTTAAACGCTGTCTTTTTAATTGTTTCGGCAACCGTACCGATATCACCGTCAGGCACCTGCTCCAAAGCGTATTTTACTACGCCAGGGCCGCTTACGCCCACGTTAATAACGCTTTCAGGCTCCGTCACACCGTGGAAAGCACCTGCCATGAAGGGGTTATCCGGTACAGCGTTGCAAAAAACAACCAGCTTGGCGCAGCCAATCGCATCTCTATCTGCGGTGCGGGCAGCTGTAGCCTTCACAATTTCGCCCATCTGTTTCACAGCATCCATATTAATGCCGCATTTGGTAGAACCCACGCTCACAGAAGAGCAGACAATATCCGTCACGTCTAACGCTTCCGGGATGGAAGCGATGAGATTGCGGTCGCCTTTGGTGTAACCCTTATCCACTAAAGCGGAAAAACCACCAATAAAGTTTACGCCAACTTCTTTGCCCGCTTTATCTAAAGCCTGCGCCAGCGGCACGTAATCATTTGCGTCACTGCTTTCGCCCACCATAGAAATCGGCGTTACGGAAATACGCTTGTGGATAATAGGCACGCCCAGTTCCAGCTCAATATCTTCGCCAGTTTTTACCAAATGTTCTGCCTTGTGGCAGATTTTATCGTAAATTTTCTGCGCTGTTACCTTAATATCAGGATGCCCACAGTCACGCAGGCTGATGCCCATCGTAATCGTGCGCACATCCAGATTATTTTCGGTAATCATACGCGTTGTTTCTAAAATATCATCGCTGTTAAATAACATGGCAGCCTCCTATATGCGGTGCATAGCAGTGAAGATTTCTTCGCTCTGCAGGCGGATTTCCACGCCAATTTCTGCGCCCAGCTCCGCCATCTTGGTACGTGCAGCAGCCAGCGTTACATTAGCTGCGCTCATATCCGCAATCAGCACCATGTTAAAAAAGCCCTGCATAATATTTTGGTTGATGTTAATGATGTTGATGTTCATCTCAGCCAAAGTGTTGCTTACTTTAGCAATAATACCTACTTTGTCTTTACCTACGATTGTCAAAACTACTCGCATCTTGCGACCCCCTCTGTTTTTTTGTTTTATTTTACCACAAAAATTTCTTTTGTGCTGTATACATTAGAGTGCGTCTTTAAATACGCTGCCACCAATAAATTCACGTAAGATAGAATTATTTGGGATAGCCTCCACCTCAATCGGCTTTACATAGCTCAGCATCGTCAGCAGGCGGTGCGCTGTAGTATAAGCAAGGCCTGCATCCCG
>CAVKDE010000135.1:0-4815 GCA_963654835.1 Duodenibacillus sp.
ATGTTGAAAAGCGCAAGGCAGCAAAAGAATTTGCAAGCTTTTGGCAAGGTAAAGGTTACGAAAAGGGACAGAGCCAGCCTTTTTGGCTTTCTCTTTTAGGCAAAGTGTTCGGCGTAGAAACCCCCGAGCAGTTCATCAGCTTTGAAAATAAAGTGCATCTTGATCACACAAGTTTCATAGACGGCTATATCAGCGCGACGAAAGTTATGATTGAGCAAAAATCGCTGGGCAAAAACCTGCTCGAGCCCATCCGCCAGTCTGACGGTACACTTTTAAAGCCTATCGAACAAGCTAAACGCTATGCCGCCGAACTGCCTGTTTCGCAGCATCCGAAGTGGATCGTCACCTGCAACTTTGAAAAATTTCTCGTCTACGACATGGAGCATCCGCATAACGAACCAGAAGAAATTCTTTTGGCGAACCTGCCCGACGAGTATTATCGCCTGAACTTTTTAGTTGACAACGGTAATGCGCATATCCGCAAAGAGATGGAAGTTTCCATGGCAGCAGGCGAACTCGTTGGCAAACTATATGACGCCTTTCTAAAAGAATACAAGGACAGCACAAGTGAAGCCTCCCTGCGCAGTTTGAACAAACTGTGCGTGCGCCTTGTCTTCTGCCTTTACGCCGAAGATGCAGGCATTTTCGGCGAACACGATATGTTCCATGATTATCTTGAACGCTTCGAGGTGCGCGATTTGCGTCGTGCGCTTATTGACCTCTTTAAAGTGCTCGACCAGAAAATTTCTGAGCGTGACCCCTATCTTGATGAAGCTCTCGCCGCCTTCCCCTATGTCAACGGCGGGCTTTTTGAAGATGAGAACATTGAAATCCCCAACTTTACCGAAGAAATCAAGAACCTGCTGCTACAAAAAGCTTCTGCAGATTTTGACTGGTCCAATATTTCACCAACGATTTTCGGTGCAGTATTCGAGAGCACCTTGAACCCCGAAACGCGTCGCAGTGGCGGTATGCATTACACCAGTATTGAAAATATCCATAAAGTTATCGACCCGCTTTTTTTAGACGAACTGCAAAACGAGTTCACGAAGATTAAAAATATTCCCGTCAAGCGCACGCGCAATTTGCAGCTGGAAGCTTTCCAAAAGAAGCTTGCCGGATTGAAATTTCTCGACCCTGCCTGCGGCAGCGGCAACTTTCTCACCGAAACTTATATTTCCTTGCGCAAAATTGAAAACGAAGTGATCAGACTGCTCACAGGCGGCGAAATCATTCTTGGCGAACTGCTGAACCCCATTCAGGTGCAGATAAAACAGTTCTATGGCATTGAAATTAACGACTTCGCCGTTTCCGTCGCCAAAACTGCCCTCTGGATTGCCGAAAGCCAAATGATGAAGGCAACAGAAGACATTGTGCATATGCCGCTAGACTTTTTACCGCTGAAAACTTACACCAATATTCACGAAGGCAATGCGCTGCGCATGGATTGGGAAGAAGTAGTAGCGAAAAGCGAATTGAATTATATTATGGGTAATCCGCCGTTTATAGGCTACAGTTTGCAAAACAAAGAGCAAAAAGCTGATATGCTGTCCATCTATGTAGATGAAAATGGCAAGCCCTACAAAACTGCTGGTAAAATTGATTATGTTGCTGGCTGGTATTTTAAAGCTGCAAAGCTTATGCAAAACACAGCCATTCGCACAGCATTTGTCTCCACAAACAGTATCACCCAAGGCGAACAAGTTGCCAGTGTATGGAAACCATTGTATGAACGTTTCGGCGTGCATATTGATTTTGCACATCGCACCTTCCGTTGGGATAGCGAAGCGAGCCTCAAGGCGCATGTGCATTGCGTGATTGTTGGGTTCAGTGAAGCTGTTTCTATGAATGAGCGAACTATTTTTGACAATGGACGTATATATAAAACTAATAATATCAACGCATACTTATTCGCTGCAAACGATATTTTTATAGAGACCAGGAAAAACGCTCTAAGCCAAAGCCCTGAAATTTGCAAAGGTTTTCAAGCCACAGACAATGGCTACCTGATATTAAACGAAGCTGAAAAAAATCTATTACTACAGAAAGAACCAAATGCAGAAAAATGGATTCGTCCTTACTCTATGGGCGTAGAATTTATCAACAATATTCCAAGATTTTGTTTATGGCTTGAAAATATCACTCCTAATGAATTAAGAAATTTTCCTGAAATAAAGAAGCGTGTTACAGCTTGTAAAGAATGGCGTGAAAATGCGTCTAAAACAGGAGATGCTTATAAATTACGAGATATTCCACATTTGTTCAGGCCTTGTAAATTATTTAGAAATGCCCCTTATATTGCAATTCCATTAGTTTCTTCATCTAGGCGTAAGTACATGCCTATGGGTTTTATAAACAACGGCATGATTCCAGGAAATAATTTGTTTTCTGTTTTTAGTGCTACGTTATATCATTTTGGTGTTTTAATGTCTAACGTCCATATGGCTTGGATTAGAGCTGTTGGAGGATATTTAAAAAGTGACTGGCGTTATTCCAAAGACATCGTTTACAACAACTTCCCCTGGCCCACGCCCAGTGAAGCGCAAAAAGCAAAGATTGAACAGACTGCGCAGGCAATTTTAAACGCACGCGCCCTCTATCCCGATAGCAGCCTGGCGGACTTGTACGACGACGCTGTTATGCCCTTCGAGCTTTTGAAGGCACACCGCGCGAACGACCGCGCTGTTATGGAAGCATATGGCTTTAACGTAAAGACGATGACGGAAGCAACCTGCGTCGCCGAGCTCATGAAGCTGTACCAAAAATTGGTAGAGAAATAAAAAATCCCCACGCCTTAAAAGCGGGGAAGTTATGTTAAAGCTCTTGTTTTTTTAGTTTTTCTGTTATATAATGAAGATGAAAAAGGTGCTACCGATAGGCGGTTGCCCCTAAAATTTAGAAGTTATAAAAAGTTAACCGCTAGTTTTGTCAGAGCTGGGCGGTTACTTTTTTGCGTTTCTTCCGAGTTGATAACCGAATTTTATGCAAGCAAGGCCGTAGCCTAAGAGCGCAATAATTTCCAGTATGCTCATCATAACACCCCCTCTTCCTTGCAGATTTCCGAGCTTTCGGATCTTGACATCAGAGGGACAACCGCCTACCGCTTTGGTAGCACGCAATTATTTTATCATATGTCGCGTTAAATTTCTAGTCAGTGCAAAAATATTTTTGCACTGTTTTTTTGTACAAAAAAGAGAGACCACCAGCGTAGTCTCTCCAAAATATTTTTTACTTTTCTTCCGCCTTATCCGTCAGGTAAGTCCAGCCATCGTCCTGGCGCACTTTTCCTTCTTTCATCAGATGGCCAAGCGCACGCTTAAACGCAGCCTTGCTAATGCCAAACTTCTGCTTAATAATTTCCAGCGGTGTAGAATCGCAGTAAGGCATACTGCCTCCGCGTTTCACGATAAAATCATAAATATCCTGCGCATCCGCAATTAACGCATTTTCCTTCTGCAAGCGCATGGATACGTTAATGCGACCATCCTCACGCAGATAAGTTACGCGACAGGTAACTTCCTGTCCGAAATCAAGACGACCGCCAGGAACTTCACTGCGATGCAAAAAAGCAATAAAACGTTGGTTAGTAAAGATAAAGAAACCTTCCGGCAAAATGTTATAAATCGTGCCTGTTACCTTATCGCCAACTTTAAGGCCTTCTGCTGGCTTAGAAGCCTTGAGCATATCCTCTTCCACACGCATAGTAACAGCAGGTCGACCGCTTTTATCGCGGTACAGCTTCACCCATACCAGCTGCCCGGGATTTACGTGTCCGCGCATCTGGCTATACGGCAAAAATACGCCACGCTCGGCACCAATATCCACAAAGCCGCCGTCACGTGTAACGCTCAGCACGCGCACATAACCAAGCTGTCCTTCGCGCATCTTCGGCAGCTTCATGCTGGCAGTCAAACGCCTGTTAGGATCAAGATAAAGATAAACCTTCACGCTGTCGCCAATTTTTACTTCTTCTGTCTGCTGCAATTTATGCAGCAAAATATCATCCGAAGTATTACCGGTGCCTGCATCTAAGAACACGCCATTTTCGTTGGCACGCACAGCCTTTAAGCTCACAACATCACCAGGACGGTATTTTGTGTTGTTAATCACAGCAGGAGCCTTGCTTCTGCTAAATTTTTTATGCTCAATCATTAGTATTCTCCACAAATTCTTCAGAAGGAGCATCTGCCCACAGCTGCTCCAGATTATAAAAATCACGTTCTTCTTCAAGGAAGATATGTGCTACAACATCGCCAAAATCCAGCAGAATCCAACGCGCGTCAGCATAGCCTTCCTTATGGTTCACGAAAACGCCTGCTTCCGCCAGTTTGTCTTCAATGTTATCAGCAATGGTTTTTACCAGCGTTGTATTGCTTGCACTGCAAATAACATAATAATCTGTTACAGGGGATAAGCCCTCCATGTTCAGCAATAAAATATCCTTAGCTTTTTTATCATTGGCAGCAGCTGCAATTTTCATAGCCATTTCTTTAGTTTCCATTAAACGTCCTCCTCAAAAATATAAATTTCAAAGCGTCACCCGCTTTTTATTTTACTGTTTATCTGCGTTAGCAGTGCTTGCTTCTTTAGCAAGCTCATCCCTGTCCTTAGGCTGCAAATGTTCGCGCGGTTCTTCCTGCGCTTCATCTGCCGAAGGCTTTTCTTCTTCATCCTTGATATATGGAATGCCCAGCTCATCTAGGGATTTATTCACGTCAGCCTGGTCAGCAGCCCAATAACTTACGCCATCTGTATCGTCAAACTTGCCATACAGCATACAGCTGCGCATTTTGTCATCGCCGAACAGTTTAAAGC
>CAVKDE010000136.1:0-4809 GCA_963654835.1 Duodenibacillus sp.
TTTTGTAGTTTTTGTTTGCTTTAATATCTTTTTTATCAGCATACATGGCTTCGTCAGCAATGTGCAGCAGCTCTTGAATGTTCAGCCCTGCATGTTCTTCGCTGAGCGCAAAGCCTTTGGCGTAGCTTAGCTGGAAATCTTTATTTTCTTTATTAAAGCGGTTGATGTTATTTTCAACATCGTGCCAGATTTTCATGAACTCTTCTTTGCTGCGAATGTTTTCCGCAATGAGGATGAACTCATCGCCGCCAAAACGACCGACGAAATATTTTGCCGGTATAGCTTCGCGTAAAAGGTTGGCAAAGTTATAAATCATCATATCGCCTTTGTCGTGACCCAAATGGTCATTGACATATTTTAAATCGTTTAAGTCAAACATGGCGCAGGCAGTAGGCTTTTTAATAGGTGCGGTAGAAGAAATCATATCTTCACACTTGTTTTTATTGGGCAAGCCTGTAGCAAAATCTTTATAGATTTTTTTATTCAGCTCAAAGTTGTGCTGGTTTAAAGAAAGCACGCGACGTTTGGTGAGAATATAATAGAGCAGGAAACCGAAAATACCAACAGTAACGAGAATAACGAACATAATCGTCAGCATAATATGACGCTGGAAAAACTGTTTGATGCTCGGTTCGGGAATTGCGTAACCGCCTTCAATCATAGATTTACTGATATCGCTTGGCAAAAGGCCTGTCATGCTGTGCTTCATAAAGGAGAAGGCAGCAGTATTACCTTTGCTTACAGCAAAACCGACAGGAGCACTAAAGCCTGTGTTGATAATATTGCAATCTTCCAGATTATCTAAAAGATTACGGTTAGCATAATAAGAATCGGAGCTGATAACAGTGCTGTTGGCTTTGCCATCAAGCACAGCCTTGATGCAGGCGTTTAAATCTTCTACCATGATAATTTTGGCGTTAGGGTAATAGGTTTTGATGAAAAATTGCTGCAAAGAATTTCTGTGTGCAGCAGCAATTACGGCAGGGGTATTTTCGCTGCTATAATCGCCTTTGTAGAGCATAACAAGAAAGCTTGTGGTGAGAGGGGGCGTGGTCATCAGACCATTTTTCTCTGCTGTCCAGTAGTTGCAGAAGAAGGGATAGATGCTGTCCACTTCACCGTTATCTAAGGCAGCACGCAAATCTTCATAAGTGGAGAAGGCTTTGGTGTGGATATCAATGCCATAACGGTTATGCACGTGCTGCTTATACACAGCAAGAATACCAAGCAGGGAGTTAGTTTTATGATCTTTGCTGGTAAAAGGAAGCGCACCATCGATATAGCCGACAGTGAAGTTACCTTTCTTTGCTAACCATTGTCTGTCTTCAATAGAAATGTTAGACAGGGTGACAGAGTTATCTCCATAATATTTTAAGAAAACACGCTCGTTATAATACCAGTCGAACTGTAAAATTTTATTGTGAGCCTGATTTAAATCTTCCAGCAGGTCAGGGCGGTTTTTGTTTACTGCGATGTAATAGGAGGAAGAACCTATCTGGAATAGTGCGCGCAGGTGTCCCTGCTGCTGCACTTCATCCATAACAATGTTAGAAACAGAAGCATCAATAATGCCTTTGATAGCATCTTCGTTGCGCTTATCACCATTAGTGTAAGGAATTATTTCACATTGGACATTGTTATCTTTCGCCCACTGCGCAAAAATTTCTGCCTGGATGCTGCCTTTGTTGACGCCTATACGTTTGCCGTTTAATGTGGAAGGATCCTCGGCTTTGATATCCGTGCGCATTTCCTGTACGTAAAGGTAATACTGCTCACGCCCCTGCTCGCGCTTGGGATAATTTATGAGAGCAGCACGCTCTGGTGTATAGGAAACATTACCCATGATATCAATTTCGCCGCGCTCAAGCTTTTGCAGCAGTTCGTTAAAGCTGCCGTAAACGTATTCATATTTCCAGTTGGCAGCATAGGCAAGTTCCTGCAAATATTCGTAGCCGTAACCTGATTTAGGATCGTCGTTTGTACCGTCCTGAAAGCCTTTATAAATTAAATAACCAACTTTAACTGTTTTCTGCTGCGGAAAATTGGCCTGCGCTGTGTTGGCAGCAAAAAAATTTATCAGCAGGCATACAGCAGTGAGAACAGCTAATCCCCATTTTTTCATCATCATTCCCCTTTATCTATTTTGCTGACGAACTTAAAAAAGAATAGAATCACTTCTATTTTCACACATTGTTCAAATTTAGTCAAATGAAAAATCTTTTTTTACAGAAAAAAACAAAAAGCTCGAAGAAAAATCTCCGAGCTTAGGTAAGTAAAGTTACATTTTAAATTCTTTGAGCAGTTGGCAAAGTTTTTCTGTAGCTTCCAGGCTCGTTGCCCAGCTGGTGGCAAAACGGATAATGGTGTGGGTATCGTCATATTTTTCCCAGAAGCCGTATTCAACTTTCTGCCCCAGTTTTTCCAGCGCACTGTTTTCCATCACGCAGAAAACCTGGTTGGTGGGCGAATTAAAGCACAGCTTATAACCGTTTTCTACAAGTGCTGTACGAATTTTATCTGCTGCGCTGATAGCTGTTTTGCCAACTTCTTCGTACAGTCCGTCTGTAAACAGTGTGTCAAACTGGATGCCGAGCAGGCGCCCTTTGGCAAGCAGTGCGCCGTGCTGCTTGATGATAGTGAAAAAGTGTGGGATAAGGCCGGCCTTCGGCAGCACAACTGCTTCACCGAAAAGCGCACCGCATTTAGTGCCGCCGATGTAAAAAGCATCACACAACGCAGCTAAATCTGCCAGAGTTACATCATTTTGCGGGCAGGCGAGGGCGTAGGCCAGGCGCGCACCGTCTAAGTAAAGCGGAATATTGTTTGCTCGGCACACTTTGCTGATAGCGGCAAGCTCTGCGCGGGAATAGAGCGTACCATATTCGGTGGGGTGTGAGATATAAACCATGCCTGGCATGACCATGTGCTCATGGTTCGCGTCGTTATTAAATTCGTCTAACAGGTTTTTTATTTGTGTAGCGGAGATTTTGCCATTGGTATGTGGGAGTGTGAGAACCTTGTGTCCGCCAAATTCAATCGCACCTGCCTCATGTACGCTGACGTGGCCTGTGTTAGCAGCAATTACGCCCTGATAGCTGGCGAGCAGTGCGTCAATGACGGTAGCATTGGTCTGCGTGCCACCGACAAGAAAATGAATCTCTGCCTTAGGCGCGTTGCAGGCAGTGCGGATTTTAGCTTTCGCAGCATCAGAATATTTGTCAAAACTGTAGCCCGGTGTTTTTTCTAAATTAGTTGCGAGTAGTTTTTGCAGGATGAGCTCGTGTGCTCCTTCCATATAATCAGAAGCGAAGGATAATTTTGTAGTCATGAGGATGTTCCTTTCTATGATGAATCTGTATATCTGAAACTATGAAATTTATTATAAAACAAAATCTGCATTGAAGCAAATAATGAATTAAGTTGCTAAGAAAATAACAGCAAAAAACGACAAGTTCAAATTAGCGTTGTGCTAACGTGAGCTTGTCGTTAATTTTTTTATAGCAGCATATAAATGGCGATGCACACAGAAAAAACAGCTACGAATAATTTCAGCGCGGTGACGGGCACGCTGCCTGCAATTTTACTGCCGATGATAACGCCTATGCCATGGCTGCAAGAGATGAGCGCGAGCAAGGGCCAAACAAGCTCTACGCGCGCCAGATAACCGATGCACGCAGGAATGGCAATGAAAACGGAATCAAAAAGAGCAATACCCACAGCAAGGCGGGCAGAAATGCCGAAGGTTACGAGCAGCGGCATGACGAGCACCGGTCCGCCTGCTCCCGAAAGAGAGCATATAGCACCCGTTGTTGCTCCTAAAAAGAGCAAAAACAATGTGCTTTCTACTAGCTTTCCCGTTTGCGAAGCTTCGCCTTCCACCGCAGTTTTTTTGCTGTCGCTATACATGCGCAGCAAAATGGATGCACCGGAAATGAGCACGACGAGATATAAAATTTCTTTGGCTGTGCTTTTGGCGATGAGAGCTTGCAGCCACACGCCTGCGAGCGCGCCGATAAGGCTGCCTGCGCCGAGCTTGAGGGATGTAGGGATATCTAAATTACCTGCCTTATGATAGCTGATAGAGCCTAACGCACCCGATACGAGGAAGGCGAGAAAGCTATACGCCAAAGCCTGGTCAACCGTGTAGTGCAAAACTTCCGTATATAAAATAGGCAATAAAAAACCAGCGATACCGCAGATGCCGATGGAAGCACCTACGAGGGCGTTGGCGGCAGCGATGATGATTAACGCAGCACTCATGCATGCACCTGCGCTGCGAAAAAGCGTTGAGCTTTCCAGATAATCTGCTCTTTATCAAGCGTGGTAAGTTCACGGTTTTGCATAAGCACCTTGCCTGCAACAATGCTGTCTGTTACATCATTTGCGTTTACACATTCGAGGAGCGTGTTGACACGGTTTTGTGAAGCAAAAAGGTGTGCCTGCTGCCAATCAACGGCGATAATATCTGCAACAGCACCAGATTGCAAGCCTTGCTTTTCGTTATCTGTTAAAATTTTGTTACCGCTGCTTGCCATTTTAAGAATGGTTTTTGCAGGCATAATAGCAGGCTCTGCGAGGCGTGTGCCCCAGAAAGCGTTCATGACGGAGCGGAAGATTTTCATTTCGTTCCATAGGCTAAGACCGCCATGCGCTGCACCGTCCGTGCCTAAAGCAATGGGAATATTTTCTGCAAGCAGGCTGGGCGTATCCGGCACGCCTTTGCCACAATTGCTAAAGGGGCAGTGTACAACCTGCACGTTGTGTTTTGCCAAAAGCTTGCGCTCTTCGGCAGAAAGCATCAGGCAGTGC
>CAVKDE010000137.1:0-700 GCA_963654835.1 Duodenibacillus sp.
AATGCTGGTAGCCACAGTTTCCTTTGAAACTAAAACCCCAACATTTATTATAGAACCCAAAACCCCCGCTACCTTTCGGTAACGGGGGTTTATTACATGTTTAACAATCAGTTGCTACTAGCGTAGCAGCGAGATTATTTAACTTCTACAGTTGCGCCAGCAGCTTCCAGTTTCTCTTTCAGAGCGTCAGCATCAGCTTTGGAAACTTTTTCTTTAACAGCTTTCGGAGCGCCGTCAACTAATTCTTTAGCTTCTTTCAGGCCCAGGCCAGTAGCTTCGCGAACAGCTTTGATTACTTGGATCTTGGAAGAACCAGCGGAAGCCAGGATTACGTCGAATTCAGTTTTTTCAGCAGCAGCAGCTTCGCCACCAGCAGCCGGAGCAGCAGCTACAGCTACAGGAGCAGCAGCGGATACGCCGAATTTTTCTTCCAGAGCTTTAACCAGTTCGGACAGCTCGAGTACGGTCATGGATTCAATAGCTTCGATGATTTGATCTTTATTCATTATTGTTACCTCCAGTAATAAGTAAGTTTTTATTTTTTAAGCTGCCTTATGCAGCGTGCCGCAGATTAAGCGGACTCTTTTTGTTTGCGTACAGCTTCCAGAGCATATACGACATTGCGGATAGTTCCTTGAAGTACATTGACAAAACCGCTGATAGGAGCATTCATGCTGCCCAGCATCTTGGCAATAAGAAC
>CAVKDE010000137.1:710-4791 GCA_963654835.1 Duodenibacillus sp.
GGGAAGCCAGTGCTTTGATTTCATCAGCACCGATAACTTTACCATCAAGAACGCCAACTTTAACTTTCAGTTCTTTGTTTTCTTTTGCGAAATCGCAAACGATTTTTGCAACTGCAACAGGATCTTCAGGAGCAACAGCGATAGCGGTGTTTTTCTCCAGAGAAGGCTCCAGACCTTCAATACCAGCTTGTTCAGCAGCGATACGCAGCAGGGTGTTCTTTACTACATTGTAGTGAACGCCAGCTTCACGCATTTTGCGGCGCAGGTCGGTATCCTGAGCAACAGTTAAACCGCAGAAGTCAACTAAAATAGTGCATTTGGAGTTAGAAAGTAACTCTTTAATCTCAGCAACTTTAGCTGCTTTTTCAGGTCTAATAACTGCCATTTAGATTGCACCTCCTTTTTTTGATGTTTTTATTAAATCAAAAAGACCTCTCGGCCGTAGCCGGAGGTAGGAAGGTTTAAAATATATCTTCACGCTCCAGCCTCGGCAGGCGTAGTTAAAACTTACGCACGTGGCACCTGCTGTCTATGGCCCGATTATCTTCTGATTTAGTAAAATAATAAAACTACAATTATTTGTCGCTGTTAGCTTTCAGGACATCAATTTTGATGCCAGGGCCCATAGTGCAGGACAGAGTAACAGTTTTCATGTATTGGCCTTTAGCACCGGACGGTTTTACTTTAACCAGGGTGTCAGCCAAAGTCATGTAGTTTTGTAAAAGTTGCTCTTCAGTAAAGGATGCTTTACCGATAGGAGCTTGTACATTGCCGGCTTTATCGGTACGATACTCGATTTTACCAGCTTTGGATTCCTTAACGGCACGGGTTACGTCCATAGTAACGGTACCAACCTTCGGGTTAGGCATTAAACCACGAGGGCCAAGGATTTTACCAAGACGACCAACAAGGCCCATCATATCAGGGGTTGCGATGCAGACATCAAAGTCCATCCAGCCGTTCTTGATTTTATCAACATATTCTTCACCGCCAACGAAATCTGCGCCAGCAGCTTCAGCTTCTGCAACTTTGGGGCCTTTAGCAAAAACCATAACAGTTTTGGATTTGCCAGTGCCGTTCGGCAGAACTAATGCACCACGAACTTGTTGGTCAGGGTATTTAGGATTAACGCCCAGACGGAAAGCAACTTCAACGGTGCTGTCGAATTTAGTGGTAGCGGTTTTCTTAACCAGTGCTACTGCTTCTTTCGGAGAGTAGAATTTGTCAGCTTCGATTAATTTCAAAGCGTCAGCATACTTTTTACCCATTGTTAAAATTCCTCCTATGTGGTACGAGCGGCTTGTGCCTCCCACGAATTAAGAAAACTGCTTTTTAAAATCAGTCTTCAACTACGATACCCATGCTACGTGCAGTACCTTCTACCATTCTCATAGCAGATTCTACGTTAGCAGCATTGAGGTCAGCCATTTTGCTTTCTGCGATTTCGCGGATTTTATCGCGACCCAGTTTAGCAACTTTCTTTTTGTTAGGTTCACCAGAAGCCTTTTCCAGACCAGCAGCTTTTTTCAGAAGAACTGCAGCCGGAGGGGTTTTGGTTACGAAAGTAAAGGAACGATCCTCAAAAACAGTGATCTCAACAGGAATGATGAGGCCCACTTGTTTTTCAGTACGAGCGTTAAATTCTTTAACGAAGGCCATGATGTTAACACCAGCCTGGCCAAGTGCAGGACCTACCGGAGGAGCCGGAGTAGCTTTAGCAGCCGGTACCTGTAATTTTACCATTTTAACGACTTTTTTCGGCATTTAATTACACCTCCTTACTTATTCAACTTCTTCAACTTGTGTAAAGTCAATTTCAACAGGGGTCTCACGACCGAACATATCAACGAGTACCTTCAGTTTACCTTTTTCCTCATTGATATCACAGATCTTACCAACCTGATCCGCAAAGGAACCAACCTTGATACGCACCTGCTGTTGTAATTGAAAATCAATTTTAGGACGCTCCTCTTCCACGCCCATAGAGCGCATAATCTGCTGAACTTCTTCATCAGTCAGAGGAGTCGGATGGGTAGCATCAGAACCGACAAAGCCGGTTACACCTGCTGTATTACGGACAGCATACCAGTTGCGTTCGTTGACAATCATCTCTACCAGCACATAGCCAGGGAAAACTTTATGTTCAACGAGCTTCTTTTTGCCCTCCGCATTAACCTCAACCTCTTTTTCCATAGGTATAACAATACGGAAAATTTCATTTTCCATACCCAAGGAATGAACCTTACGTTCCAGGTTTGCGCGCACTTTATTCTCATATCCAGAATAAGTATGGATTACATACCAATGTCTTTCTTGCTTTTCTTCTTCCATCAACAAGCGGAAAGCAACGCTTCCCCTTCCCTCCTTACGTTAAGTCCTATTACTTTATTGCAAAAGCATGCGGAATAATACACTAAAAAAGGTATCAATGATCCAGATTAAGGCCGCACACAAAACAACTGCAATAATTACCACAATGGTGTTAGTAATAAGCTCTTGTTTGGTAGGCCAGGTAACCTTTTTTAATTCTACTTTTGTTTCACTAAGAAAGGTTGCAATGCTTGTCCCCTTTTCTTCAGTGTTTGTAGTTTCCGGAACGGCCATTTCGTCACATCCTTGCTATTACTACCCAGTTACACATACAAGCCCAAATTATTTGGTTTCTTTGTGCAGAGTGTGTTTTTTGCAGAACTTGCAATATTTATTGAGTTCGATACGATCAGGATCGTTCTTTTTGTTTTTGTTGGTTTGGTAATTTCTTTGTTTGCATTCAGTGCAAGCCAAAGTAATCAGGTTACGCATTCAGTTACACCTCGCTTACGTTCATAATAATAAAACCAATCACAAATTGTCGCTAATATAGAGTAACACATGTAACACTTTATGTCAACTATAAATATTCGCCAATCGCAACTTTTTTTATAAAGTTTTTTACTGGCAAGTCCAAAAGCAGTAAGCCGTATACTCTATAGAAGAAACGGTAGGCGATAATTGCGTAAATACAAGGCAATTATGCTGTTTCCGCTTTATTAGAAAAAGGCAAGACCGGCCAACAGATGACCGGTCTTCCCAGAGCTTTGCTCAAGGCAGAAGCTTATTTATCTTCTACTTCGGAAACAACGCCAGCGCCAACGGTACGGCCACCTTCGCGGATAGCGAAACGCAGACCTTTTTCAATAGCGATCGGGGTGATCAGTTCTACTTCCATGGTTACGTTATCGCCAGGCATTACCATCTCTACGCCTTCCGGCAGTTCGGTTACACCAGTTACGTCGGTAGTACGGAAATAGAATTGCGGACGATAGCCGTTGAAGAACGGAGTATGACGGCCGCCTTCTTCTTTGGTCAGTACATATACTTCACCTTTGAATTTGGTGTGCGGATGGATGCTGCCCGGTTTGGACAGTACCTGGCCACGCTCGATTTCTTTACGGTCTACACCACGCAGCAGGCAGCCGATGTTATCACCAGCTACTGCTTCGTCCAACAATTTGCGGAACATTTCTACGCCGGTTACTACGGTAGATTTCTTTTCTTCTTTCATGCCGACGATTTCAACGGTATCGCCAACTTTTACAGTACCACGCTCTACACGGCCGGTAGCTACGGTGCCACGACCGGTAATGGTGAATACGTCTTCGACAGGCATCAGGAACGGTTTGTCGGTTGCACGTTCCGGCA
Organism: Duodenibacillus sp.; assembly: GCA_963654835.1. Taxonomy (GTDB): domain Bacteria; phylum Bacillota; class Negativicutes; order Acidaminococcales; family Acidaminococcaceae; genus Phascolarctobacterium_A. The sequence goes on from CAVKDE010000137.1 coordinate 4,392, forward strand.
GTGGAATGTAGCTGTCAACTGCATCCATCAGTTCCATGATTTTTGCTTCGTATTTCGGGTCGCCTTCCAGAGCTTTCAGTGCGGAACCTGCAACAACAGGAATATCATCGCCGGGGAAGTCATAGGAGCTTAAGAGTTCGCGAACTTCCATTTCTACCAGTTCCAGCAGCTCTTCGTCGTCAACCATATCTACTTTGTTCAGGAATACTACCATTGCAGGTACGCCTACTTGGCGAGCCAGCAGGATGTGTTCGCGGGTCTGCGGCATCGGGCCGTCAGCTGCGGATACAACCAGGATAGCACCGTCCATTTGTGCTGCGCCGGTGATCATGTTCTTTACATAGTCAGCATGGCCCGGGCAGTCCACGTGAGCATAGTGACGCTTTTCGGTCTCGTACTC
>CAVKDE010000138.1:0-4757 GCA_963654835.1 Duodenibacillus sp.
AAGCAAATTTACCGCTGTAGCTGTGCGCCACAGCTTTTGGATAATATCACGTGAAAGCATTGTGCCAATACCCAGCGAAAGCCCTGCTATCGAGCCAAGGGCAGATAAAAGCACCGCCGCCAGACCCACACCGCCAAGCCAATCAGGCAGATAGGTTGCCAGATATAAAGGCAGCGCATCAATAGAATTTATTCCCGGATGCTGTACGTGCATGAACATGCCAATCATCACCGAAGGCAGGCCTACAGGAATTACCACAAGTGCTGCACTCAGGCAGCCTGCCGCCGCAGTCCGCCTGTCCTTCGCGCTAAAAATTGCCTGCACATAAGTCTGCGTAGAAATAACACCCACAATCATTGCGCCCAAGCTGAAAAGGCCATCGCCCACACCGCGGCCGAACAGGCTGAACCAATGCGCTTCCGGCAAAGCCTGTGTAATGCCACTAGCTCCGCCCATATCGTTATAGGCCAAAACACCGCCTACAAAAATACTCGCAAAAATCAAGAGAATCTTTAAAATTCCCGCCATGCCGCTGCTGCTGATGCCACCAAAAAAGACAAAGCCAGCAGTGATAAGCAAAATAAGGCACGCCGCAACAGGCAGCGATACGCCAAAAATTCCTGCTACAAGATGCAGTGCCGTAAGCGTGCTGGCAACAATGCTAAAGAAAATACCAGCGCAGGCACTAAGCGTTGCCAGCCACCCCGCAGGTTTGCCGTAAGCCGTCACAAGGAACTCCGCAATCGTCGTCAGGCCGCTTTTGCGCAAAGGTGCAGCGTAAAACAAACCCATAATGATGAGCGCAATACCGCTGCCCAGGGTAAACCACCACGCCGTTAAGCCGAGCTTGAACCCCAGCTGCGCTGTGCCTACGGTAGCAGCACCGCCTACAATTGTGCCGATAATGCTGCCTGCCACAAGACCTACGCTCGCACTGCGTCCGCCCACATTATAATCATCCGCTGATTTCACCTTACGCGCGGCAATAATACCTGGCGCAAGCGTCACCAGAAGCGTCACTATTAAACTGATAAAATGTATTGCACTAAGCCGCATAAGTCACCATCTTTCTTGCGCTTTGGCACTCAAACTTTTCTATTAGTATAACACAATTACGCAGGCAAAAAAAGTCTTGCACGCATATGCCTATTGCTCGCAGAAAAATTTGCGCAGCTTCGCACACACGCACAGCTTTCGCCAAGATTGTTACAGAAATTTTCGCCGTATTTTCTTGCTAAATTTTGCATTTTTGAGTATAATAAAGATTATACAATTTGTAATTAGTGTATGCTTTTTGGAGGAATATTATGAGCCGTTTAAGAATTGAAACACCTGACCAAGCTCAGCTCACAGTTGAACGCTTATACAAGGATTTAGAGCGTCACATCATCGCCAGCCCTCCGGGATTGTGCCCTGTTGATTTACAGCTCTCCTTCCTCAAGGTCTGCCATGCGCAAACCTGTGGTAAGTGCGTTCCCTGCCGCGTGGGCCTGCTGCAGCTGCAGCATCTTATGGAAGACGTGCTCGATGGCAAAGCCACCATGCACACTCTTGATTTAATCGAAAGCACTGCGCAAAACATTGCCAACAGCGCAGATTGTGCTATCGGTTTTGAAGCAGCAAAAATGGTGCTTGCCGGGCTGGAAGGCTTCCGTGAGGACTACATCAACCATATAAAAAAGGGCAAATGCTCTATCCATATTCATCATTCAATTCCCTGCGTGGCACTTTGCCCCGCACAAGTGGATATCCCCGGCTATATCGCCCTCGTCGGCGCAGGCCGCTACGCTGATGCTGTTAAGCTCATGCGTAAGGATAACCCCTTCCCCACTGCCTGCGGCCTTATCTGCGAGCATCCGTGTGAAGCACGCTGCCGCCGCAGCATGATTGATGCGCCAATCAACATCCGTGGTTTAAAACGCATGGCTGTCGATAATGCGCCGAACAACACTGTCCCCCTGCCGGAAAAACAACCTGCTACGAATAAACGCATCGCCATCATCGGCGGCGGTCCGAGTGGTCTGGCATGTGCCTTCTATTTGGAACTCATGGGCCACCACGCTGTTGTTTTTGAAGAAAAGAGCAAGCTCGGCGGTATGCTGCGCTATGGCATTCCTTCCTATCGCTTCCCGCGCGAACGCTTGCAGGAAGATTTAGATGCTATCCTCTCTACGGGAGTAGAAGTACATTTAAATAGCAGAGTAGGCAACGCAGAAGGTGAAATCCCCTTTGAGAAATTACGCGAGGAATTTGACGCTGTGTACATCGCTATCGGCGCGCATACAGATAAAAAAATCGGTATAGAAGGCGAAGATTCCAAAGGTGTTATCAGTGCGGTAGAAATGCTGCGCAATATCGGCGAAGAAAAAATGCCTGATTTTAAAGATAAAACTGTGGTCGTTATCGGTGGCGGCAACGTAGCGATGGACTGCACCAGAAGCTCTATCCGCCTGGGCGCGAAAAAAGTTATCATCGCTTACCGCCGTCGTCAGGATGATATGACAGCGCTGCCTGAAGAAATTGAAGGTGCTATCGCCGAAGGTGCGGAGCTATACGGCTTAAAAGCACCACATCACATCGAAGCAGACGAAAACGGCAAAGTCGCTGCCCTGTGGGTAGAACCGCAGATTATCGGGCCTATTGATGCCTGGGGACGCGCGCGTCCTATCCATGCAGATTTAGAACTGCAACGCATTCCCTGTGATGTTATCGTTGTCGCTATCGGTCAGGGCATTGAGCTGCGTCCGTTTGAAGAAGCCGGCATCAAAATTAAACGCGGTACTATTTCTGCCCTCTCCAGCAGTGAATTAGCCAATAACGAAGGCGTCTTTGCCGGCGGCGACTGCGTAACCGGTCCCGCTACCGTTATCCGTGCTATTGCCGCAGGTAAAGTTGCTGCTGCCAATATTGATGAATATCTTGGCTACAACCACACCATCTCCTGTGACGTGGTTATCCCCGATCCTTCTATCGACGATAAACGCCCCTGCGGCCGTATCCAGATGCATGAAACGGAAGCCGGAGTGCGCAAAAACACCTTCGAGCCTATCGAATGCAGCATGACCAAGCAGGAAGCCTGCCAGGAAGCAGGTCGCTGCCTGCGCTGTGACAAGTTTGGCTTTAGTACACTGAAAGGAGGCAGAACCTTAAAATGGTAAACCTGACAATTGACGGACAAAAAGTTTCCGTACCGCAAGGTACAACAATCATGCAGGCTGCTGCCACCGTCGGTATAGATATTCCTCGCCTGTGTTATTTAAAAGATATTAACGAAATCAGTGCCTGCAAAGTCTGCGTAGTAGAAATCCAAGGGCAGAACCGTGTTGTTACCGCCTGCACCACCCCCGTGCAGGAAGACCTTGTAGTTTATACCAATTCCCCCAAAGCGCGCAGCGTGCGCCGCACTAATGTAGAGCTTATTTTATCGCAGCATGACTGCCTATGTGCTACCTGCGTGCGCAGCGGCAACTGCAGCCTGCAAAAGCTCTCTAATGATTTAGGTATTTATGATATTCCTTACGAGCGCGAAGTTATTGACACGCCGTGGAACCAGGATTTTCCCCTCATCCGTGATTCTAAAAAATGCGTAAAATGTATGCGCTGCGTGCAGATTTGTGACAAAGTGCAAAAGCTGCATATCTGGGACGTGCAAAACACCGGCTCGCGCACCACTGTTGATGTTGCAGGCAACGTAACTATTGAAGACATTGATTGCAGCCTGTGCGGCCAATGCATAACGCATTGCCCCGTCGGCGCGCTAAAAGAACGTAACGACGTGCCTAAGATTTATGACGTCCTTGCCGATACCAGCAAAGTAACTGTCGTGCAGGTAGCACCTGCTGTACGCACAGCCTGGGCCGAAGCCTTCAACCTGCCGCCGGAACTGGCAACGGAAGGACGCATGGTAGCAGCACTCAAAAAAGTTGGCTTTGATTACGTTTTTGATACCTGCTATGCAGCCGATGTTACCATCATGGAGGAAGCAAGCGAACTTTTAGAGCACCTGGCACATCCGCAGGATCACAGCTGGCCCATGTTCACCTCCTGCTGCCCCGGCTGGGTAAGCTTCGTAACGAAAAAATATCCGTATTACGTGGCTAACCTTTCTACAACCAAGTCTCCGCAGCAGATTTTTGGTGCGCTCACCAAATCTTATTTTGCCGAACGCAAAGGTTTAAAGCCCAAAGAAATCTGCTCCATCTCCATCATGCCCTGTGTATCGAAAAAACGCGAAGCTGCACTCTTTTCCATGCGCAGCAGCGGCACGCATGATGTGGATATCGTGCTCACTACACGCGAACTCATCCGCCTCCTAAAGGCAGAACACATCAACCCCGCTTATCTGGAAGAAATGCCCTTTGATAACCCGCTTGGCTCCAGCACAGGCGCAGGCGTTATCTTTGGCGCAACCGGTGGCGTTATGGAAGCAGCACTGCGTACCGCTTACCACGTAATTGAAGGCGGCGAAGCACCTGAAGATGCTTTCGTTGATGTACGCGGTGAGGAAGGACGCAAAGTACGCGAGTTTACTATTGGCGGCACCACGCTGCGCACCTGTACCGTAAGCGGTCTGGGCAACGCAGCAAAGCTTTTAGATGACCTGAAAGCGGGCAAAGTGCATTATGACTTCGTGGAAGTTATGGCCTGCCCTGGTGGCTGCGTTGGCGGCGGCGGACAACCTATCCACGATGGCGAAGAACGCGCTGCTGTGCTCGGCAACAAGCTTTACGCTTTGGACAGTGCCCGCACCCTGCGCC
>CAVKDE010000139.1:0-4692 GCA_963654835.1 Duodenibacillus sp.
GTATAGCAGAGGCGCGCGCAGCAGCAGCTAAACACGCGGGAAAAATCCGCGTGCTGACAGGCGTGGAGCTGGGAACGCAATACGAGGATGACAGCGTACATATTTTAGGCTATCATGTAGACATGGCCTGCGAGCCTTTGCATGCCAAGATGAACGAAATGCGCCATGCGCGTGAACATCGCCTGTTTGCCATGCTGGAGAAGCTGGATAAACTTGGCTACCATGTAGAGGTGGAAGCGTGTGATCCGAAAAACCGCGCTGTTGGCAGACCGCATGTGGCGAAGGCGTTAGTTGCCAAAGGCTATTTTGACAGCGTGCAGGCGGTGTTCGACGCTCTGCTGCACCGTGGCGGTCCGGCCTATGTGCCGCAGCCTAAGCTTTCACCGCATGATGCTGTGGCACTCATCCATCAGGCAGGCGGAATTGCTGTGCTAGCGCATCCTTCGGAGCTGGTGGATAAAACGCTGCCGGAGCGATTGCTGCAAGCAGAGCCTTTTGATGGCATTGAAGTGTGGCATCCGAGTGCCAACGCGTATGACAGGGAGCGTTGGCTGCGCCTGGCAAAAGAGCGCGGTCTGCTCACCAGCGGTGGCAGTGATTTTCATGCGATTCCTGATCGCTTCCCGCCAAAGTTAGGCATTTGGCACGTAAAATACGAGGACGTTAAGGGTGTTATAGAATGGAAGTAGTTGCTTTTGTAGGCCCGAGCGGCACTGGCAAAAGTCACCATGCGATAGGCGTGGCCTTTGATAACCGCTGTGATGCGATTATTGATGACGGCCTTTTGATTAAAGGCACAAAGATTTTGGCCGGAACCTCGGCGAAAAACGAGGACAACAGAATACAGGCTGTGAAGCGTGCTATCTTTACGAATGATGAACATGCGCGCGAGGTGCGCGAAGCACTGCGCACGAATAATATCCATCGCCTTTTGATTATTGCTACATCAGATAACATGATTAACAAAATTATCGGCAGGCTGCAGCTTAATCCACCTGTGAAAACAGTGTATATCAACCAGATTGCCAGCAAGGCGGAGATTAAAAAGGCGCGTTTTTCCCGTCTGCACGAAGGTAAGCATATTGTGCCTGTGCCGACGGTAGAATTAAAACCGCATTTTACAGGTTATTTTGCGGATTTGCCCTACAATCTTTTTTCCAGCAAACGCAGGCAGGAAAAGGATGCGGACCGCAGTATTGTGCGTCCTTCGTTCAGCTTTTATGGCAAGCTTTTAATTGCAGATAACGCGATTGAGGATATTATAAATATCATTGGGGCGAAGCAGGAAGGCGTGGAGAAGGTTACTTCTATTAAAGTGCGCCGTCGCAGCGATAACAGCAAGGGTATTGTAATCAGTGTAGAGGTAATTTTGTATTACGGCGTGAAGCTGTTTGCTGTGACGAAGCAGCTGCAGGCAAAGATAAAAGAAAAAATAGAGTATATGACCGCCATGCAGGTGAAAAATGTTAATGTTTCCATTCGCAGTCTGGCAGTGCGTAGATAAAAATGAAGCTACATTCCTTTATTACTTGCGGTGAGATGGAATGTAGCTTTTTTGTGGAGATAAGGTAGAAGATGGATAATTTCAGCTGGGAAAATTTTATAGCGCAGCTTGCTGGCGGCAGGCACACACTGTGCCTTGTCGGCGGTGGCGGTAAAACGACAGTTATGTATGAGCTGGCGGCCAAGCTGGCAGCGCGTGGGCGCAAAGTGCTGGTGCTTACGAGTACGCATATTATGCAGCCTGCACCTGCTGTCTTGGCAGAAAATGTTGCGGCGGCGTTAAGCTTGTGGCAGCAAAAGCAGTACGCCGTAATTGGTACGCCGGAAGCTGTCACAGGCAAGCTCACTGCACCTGCGCCTGCACTTTACAGCGCACTTAGCCGTGCGGCGGATGTGGTGTTGTGCGAGGCAGATGGGGCGAAGCATTACCCGACAAAGGCTCCCGCAGCGCACGAACCTGTGCTTTTAAACGCTTGTGACGTGGTGCTGGCGGTGTGTGGCATGGATGCACTGGGAAAACCCTTGGCGCAGGTATGCTTGCGCGCACAATTGGCAGCAGAGCTTTTAGGCGTAAGTGAAAATGCTTTGCTTACGGCGGAGCATTTGGCACGCCTTTTGACGGATGAGCGCGGAGCACGCAAAAATGTGGGTAGCAGGGCATATTATGTGCTGCTCAATAAGTGCGATTTAGTAGAAAAAAATCAGGTAGAAGCAGTGCGGAAGCAGCTTACGCGTCAAGGGTTAAGCGCAGCGCAGCTTTTGACGCGGGGAAATTTTGTGGAGGAAGAGCGAAAATGAGAAAACCAAAAATTATTATCCGCGGTGGCGGTGATTTGGCAACAGGCGTAATTCATCGCCTGTGGAGTGCAGGATTTGAGGTGCTGGTGCTGGAATGTGCGCAGCCTGCGGCAATTCGCCGTCAGGTAGCCTTGTGCGAGGCGGTTTATCAGGGCAAGGCTGCGGTAGAAGGCATGGAAGGCGTGCTGATTGCAGGCCTTGAGGAGGCAGAAAACATCTGGGCACAGGGGAAAGTACCTGTGCTGGTGGATGAAACAGCTGCCTGCGCCAAAACTTTTGCTCCGGATATTTTGATAGATGCGATTATTGCTAAGCGTAACCTGGGCACGCATAGCGACATGGCTCCGCTGGTTATTGCCCTTGGCCCAGGTTTTACCGTGGGGGAGGACGCGGACGTTATTGTAGAAACAAAGCGCGGTCATAACCTTGGGCGCATCATTCGCGAGGGCAGTGCTGCACCTAACAGCGGTGTACCTGGTAATATTGGCGGTTTTACGAAAGAGCGGGTGCTGCACGCTCCCTGCGCCGGTACGCTGCACATTGTGCGCGATATTGGCAGTGTGGTAGAAAAAGGTGAAACGATTGCTACGATTACTTCTGGCGAGCAGGTGACGGAAATACCTGCAACGCTCACAGGCATTATCCGCGGGATGATCCGCGATGGGTTCCCTGTTACCGAAGGCTTTAAGATTGCAGATATTGACCCGCGCAATGAAGAATTGGCGAACTGCTTTACTATCTCTGATAAGGCGCGCTGCATTGCGGGCAGTGTGCTGGAGCTTGTTTGCCGTTTTGTACAGGAGCATAACAGATGAAAAATTTATTTAACGCTATTAAACAACAAATAAACTCAGGCAAGGCGTGCTACCTTGTGGCACTCATTGAAAGCGAAGGTTCTACGCCGCGCTCGAGCGGAGCGTATATGCTCGTGGGCGAGCAGGGGCTTTTGTATGGCACGATTGGCGGCGGCGGTATGGAATATGCGGCGCAGCGAGAGGCGCAGCAGCGCGCTAGTAGCGGTGGCAGCTTTGTGAAGGAGTATGATTTATCGCCTAAGGCCGGTATGGCGTGCGGTGGCAGTTGCCAGGTGCAGTTTTGCTACCTGCCTGCGGATGAACACACGCGTGCTTTCGTAGAGCAAGGAGAAAGCGCATTGGCGCAGCATGAAGCGTGGTGGTTTTTGCTGCCTTTAGGTGAGAGCGCAGCTTTGCCGCAAATAAAAAAAGAGCTTTCCTTAGAGGGTCATCGTGGCGTTGTGCAATTGGGCGCGCAAACGTTTTACGCCGAAGAATATGGCTATGACGGCTGGGTTTACGTTTTTGGTGCGGGGCATGTGGCGCGGGAGCTGGTGCCGCTTTTGTGCCATGTAGGTTTTAGCTGCGTAGTTTTTGATGACCGCGCGGAGTTTGCAGATGCAGCGGTTTTTCCCATGGCAGAGCGTGTAGAGCAGGTGGATTTTCGTTCTTTAGCGGGCGTGTGTGCATTGACCAAACGTGATTATGCAGTGGTTATGACGCGCGGACACGTGCATGATGCTAATGTGGAGCGTTTTCTTTTAACCACGCCTGCAAAATATATTGGCATCATGGGCAGCAAGAACAAGGCTGCCATGGCGCGTGCTGCACTGCTTGCCGAAGGTTATAGCGAGGCGCAGCTGGAGCGCGTGACAACGCCTATCGGCCTTGCAATTGGCAGCGAAACACCGGCGGAGATTGCGGTGAGCATTGCTGCGCAGCTGATTAAAGTAAGAGCAGAGCAAAGATAAAAACAGCACCCTGCTAATTTATATTCTTCGTGATAAAGTCCTAGCTATATTTAAGAACATGTGATATAATTAACAATTGTATAAATATGAAAGAAGAGGGGTCATACTCATGAAAAAATTTACGATGAAAAGTATTTTTGCATTTTTAGCGACCGCTATGCTGGCCATGATGCTGGTTGGCTGCGGCAGTGACAAAAAAGAAACTGCAGATGCAGGCAAGGCTGGCGACAAATGGATTGTTGCTATTAACTCCACCTTCCCTCCGTTTGAATCTGTAAAAGAAGGCACGAAGGATTATCAGGGCATTGATATCGACATTGCTAACTACATTGCGCAAAAGATGAACAAAAAGATTGAGTTCACCGATATGAAGTTCGCTTCTCTCGTACCGACTTTGCAAAGCGGTCGTGCGGACATCATTATTTCCGCTATTTCTCCGACTGCCGAGCGTGAGAAAGTTGTAGATTTCTCCAAACCTTATTACTTCCCGATGAAAGCAATCATCTGCAAAAAAGGTGCGAACATTGATGCTTTGGATAAACTGAAAGGCCAGAAGGCTGGTGCTTCTATGGGTACTACCTTTGTTAAAGAGCTGAAAGCTGTTGGCGGTATTGATGTTGTAGAGA
>CAVKDE010000140.1:0-4644 GCA_963654835.1 Duodenibacillus sp.
CAACCAAAAGCTCCTCACCTAAACGTGCTTTAAGCGCAGCGTAGCGCTCCACCGTAAAACCACGAAACATCTGCCCACGCACAAATTCATCACTGGCAAATACACCGCTTACTTTTACCGCATTCGCCTCGCACCAATCAATAATTTTATCCGCACCATTACCCATGCCATAAAGCACGATGGGTTTCTTGGTCTGGCGCAATGTTTCCCACACGCTGATTTTTTCTGTTACAAACTCCAACATTCTTTTAACCTCCGCTAACTCAATAACACTTTTTTTATTATACACTATATCTGCTAGTGACTGTTAGCTTTAAATATGCTAAAATAGTAGTAATCTAAGAATTGCCCTGAATTTGATGGAGGTGAAGCAAATGTCATTATTAGAATCCGGTGAAAATTACCTGGAAACAATACTTGTACTTACCAAACGTAATGGTAGCGTACGTTCTATAGACATCGCCGACGAAATGAACTTTACCAAGGCCAGCGTCAGCCGTGCTATGAGTATTTTAAAGCGTGATGAATACATCATCATGGAGCCTGACGGACGCATTTTGCTGACTAAAGAAGGCCAAAAAAAGGCTGCTGCTGTTTATGACAGGCACGTAACCTTAACACGTTTTATCAACGAAGTTTTAGGCGTTGATGAAGAAATTGCCGAAAAAGATGCCTGCCGCATTGAGCACATCATCAGCCCTGAAACCTTCGCCGGTATCAAAAATATGCTGCCGAAAAAATAACTGCTTTCTTAAAGGAGTCAAAGCACATGAAAAAGATTTTCCTTGCTCTTTTAACTATGCTTGCCTTATGCGTAAGTATAACTGCTTTCGCAGCTAAGCCTTATATCCATCCTGATTATAACCTGCAAAATGTACGTGAAATCCACATTACAGCCATTGATAATGAAGATGGCGAGCCTGCACGCAAATTTTACAGCGACGAAAATGCAGAAATCAAGGTTATGAGTGCCTTATTCCAAGGTGCAGGCAAGCTGCGCATGATCGCCACCGACGATACGAAAAAGCCAGTTTCTGCCTATAGCGGAGCAGCACGTCACCTGCCTACGCAGATTGAACTGCGCGTTACCATCAACCACTGCGGTTATAGCAGGGTATTCGTCCCCGGTCATTATGAAGAATACACTACGCACGAAACGCGTTATTATTATGACGATAAAGGTCATCGCCACTCCTACACTGTAGATATCCCGCGTCAGCGTTGGATAGAAGAAAGCTATTACAACCATGCTTATATCAGTTTGGTTTATAACTTCTATGACATGGAGGACGGAACTCTTATCGCCACCTATAGCGACAGCCGCGACCGTGAATACGAAAGCGATGCTGCCGGTGGTATGCTAAACCGTTCCGTTAAAGATTGTTTCAATAAAGTTTTTAAGAAATAAGCAAATCTAGGCTGCTCCTTAGCGAGCAGCCTAATTTTTTGCCTGAAAAATACCAGTAATGATTCTCATTACTATTGACATATTACTTGCAAGTGATATAATACAAAGAAGTAGAGTTGTTAACGATTCTATGATATTTTTGATTGAGTATGATTATAAAAGGAGTGCTTTTAAAATGAAAAGTCTTAAAAAATTTGCCGTTGCATCTATGACTTGTGCTGCTCTCTTAGGCTTTGCTGCAACCAGCCATGCCGCTTATCAACTGAACGACGAAGTAAAGGACGCTACCCCTGCTCTCTTAATGGCATCTCAGGTAGGCGTAAAAACTAATGTAAACCAAGCTCTGGCAAACCTGCCTGATAAAGACGCTATCGTAGTTATGAGCTTTGGTACTACTTTCAAAGATAGCCGCGATAAAACTATTAACCCCACTGTAGAAGCTATTAAAGCTGCTCATCCTGGCGTAAAAGTTGTTACCGCTTATACCTCTCATATTATTATCGACCGTGTAAAAGCTAACGAAGGCATCACCATTCCTACCCCGGAACAAGCTCTGAAAGAACTGAAAGCAGAAGGTTACACCCGCATTGCGCTGACCTCTTTAGATATCATTCCTGGTATGGAATATGCTTATAAAGACGCTGTTTACAACCTGTACAAAAACGATTTCAAGAAAATGACTTTCGGCACTCCGCTGATGTATTGGCAAGGTCAGGAAGACCAACCTGATGACATCACCGAAACCATGAAAGCTCTCTCTACCCAATTCCCGAAAACCGGTAAGAAAGATGCTATCCTGATCATGGCTCATGGCACTCCGCATCCGTCCAATGCTTATTATGCAGTAATGCAAGACCGCTTGAACGAGCTTGGTTACACCAATGCTTATATCTTCTCCGTTGAAGGCTGGCCGCATCTGGACACCGTTGTACCGCAGCTGAAAGCTAAAGGCATTAAAAATGTAACCATGATGCCGCTGATGATGGTTGCTGGCGATCACGCTAACAATGATATGGCTGGTGACGAACCCGATTCCTTTAAATCTCAACTGCAAGCAGAAGGCTTCACCGTTTCCACTTACATCCATGGCCTGGGCGAAAATAAAGAAGTACAAAAACTCTTTGTTGAACGCGCTAACGAATCCTGGGAAGCTCTGCAAGCTAAATAATTAACCCTCGCATCCTTTCATACACTCTTACTCTCCGCCCGTTTGAGGACGGAGAGTATTTTATGTTATACTATTATTAATCCAAAAGAAGAGGTGCTATATTATGGATAGTAAAAAAGCCCTGGTAGTAATCAGCTTCGGTTCTACCTTCGACGAAACCCGTACCCACGATATAGGCGGTATTGAGCAGGCTCTTGCTGCTGCTTTTCCTGCCTATGACCAATACCGTGCATTTACCTCCGTCATCGTGCGCAAGCGTCTGGCAGAGCGCGGTATTCACATTGACGATACGGAAACCGTACTGCAAAAGCTGCTGGCCGCAGGCTACGAGGAAGTTATCCTCCAGCCCACGCATTTGCTGCACGGCGAGGAATTTGAACAGAAGGTACTGAGCCTGAAAGAAAAATTCCCCGGTTTCAAAAAATTTCTCATCAGCCAACCGCTCATTGTAAATGATGAAGATTATAAATTGGCAGCTGCTGCTATTACCGTACAAATCCCTCAGCTTTTGCCTAACGAAGCTGTAGTGCTCATGGGGCACGGCACACCGCGTGCCAATAACAAAGCTCACGGCCAGACTTACGTAAAGCTGCAAAGCATTTTTGACGCTATGGGTCTACCCATTATTGTCGGTACGGTAGAAGAAGAGGATACGCCGAACTTTAATTTTGTGCTCGCCAAGCTCAAAGCAGGAAAGTATACCCACGTGCATATGTATCCACTCATGGTGGTAGCAGGCGACCACGCCAATAACGATATGTATGGTGATGATGCTGACAGCTGGAAAACGCAGATTGAAGCCCTGGGCATTAAAACCACCGGTCACCTTTGTGGTTTAGGACGCGCCAAAGCCATCCAATCGCTTTACATCCAGCATGTGCTGCATGCCCTGTCTATTTAAACAAGACATTTTTTAACTAACTAAAACCTGTATGCTTCTCATAGTGTAAAGAAGTATACAGGTTTTTTAGTTGCTTATGCCTCTTGGCCTATGCTATAATGAAATTACCTTAAATTTTGTGCAAAAATTTTTAGGAAGAAAGGATGATGCAAATGGGTATTGTTATCTCAGCAATTGTAACTTTTTGGGTAGGCTATCTTATCTACAAAAAGTACAAACCGCAGCCAGTATTATTTTTGGGCGGTATGATTATGATGTATCTGGCAGCGGTTTTAGGCTATGGCCAGATTCTCGGAGCAAAGGCAACAACAGGTTCTGTCTTCTTTGATGCCTTTGAATTTATCCGTGCAACCTTCAGTTCCAATGTTGGTAAGCTCGGCCTGAACATTATGTCCGTTGGTGCTTTCGCCAAATATATGGACAAAATCGGTGCTTCCCGCTCCCTCGTTCGCTTAACCATCAAACCTTTGATGGCTTTAAAATCGCCGTATCTCGTAATGAGCGGCACCTGGATTGTCGGTATGCTCATCGGCCTGTGCATCAACAGTGCCTCCGGCCTGGCAATGCTTTTGATGGTAACAATGTTCCCGATCCTGATCGGCCTTGGTGTAAGCCGCCTTTCTGCAACTGCCGCAGTAGCAACTACCCTGTGCTTTGACTGGAGCCCGAGCGATACAGGCACCATCCTTTCTGCGGAAACCGCAGGCGTCGACCCTGTTTTCTATTGGAGCCACTATCAGGTTCCCATCGTTGCAGTGGCTTTTGTGGTTGTAGGCATTCTGCATTACTTAACACAAAAATATATGGACAAACGTGATGGCCACGTTGTTAAACCTATAGAAGTAGAAAAAGTTGCGGATGAAGCTGATAGCGCACCGCTGTGGTATGCTGTTCTGCCGGTTATTCCTCTGGCACTTATCCTCTGCTTCAGCTCCCTGTGGATTACCACAATCAAGATGAATATCGTTATGGCTATGTTTATCGGCATGAGCGCAGGCGTTTGCTGTGAATATATCCGCCGCCGTGACGGCAAAAGAGTTTTGGGCGATATCCAAACCTTCTTTGACGGCCTGGGTATGCAGATGGCTAACGTAATTACCCTCGTTGTTGCCGGTCAGACTTTTGCTAAAGGCTTGATTTCCATGGGTGCAATTAACACCTTGATTG
>CAVKDE010000141.1:0-3514 GCA_963654835.1 Duodenibacillus sp.
AATCAACAGTGCCATCACAAGTAAGCGGTCGCTGTAAATCCACCGCTTCACCGTTAAAAATACCGGCAACAACAGGCGAAGCATAAGCTGCGCTCTGCTCTAAAGCTAAAGGCAGCAGGCTGCTGCCTTCCTTGACGTTTACCTCTTGCCCCTTGGGCAATTTTAAGCGCAGCATTATTTTTCCACTGCCTGCATCGCAGCGTTCACCTTAGCAGCCATACCCGCAATCTTCTTCAGCGGCACAGCGCATACAGCAATGCGCACACCTGCAGCTAAAGGCACAGCAAAAATGTTATCCTCATGCAGTTTTTCGCAAATAGCCTCCGGATTCTTCGCCGGAATAGAGAGGAAGAAGCCTGCTACATAAGGCAGCATCGGCAGGCCACACGCCGCAGCTTCTTGGGTGAATAAATCAGCACGCGCCTTAATCATCTGGTAATAATGATCGCGTTCAGCGCAAACCTGCTCCAGCAAAGCAGCATCGCTATAAATTGTAGCTAAAGTGCGCATAGCAGGACGGTTAATATTAGACCAGGTTGCACGGCTCGTATATTGGTTAATTGCTGCAAATTCATCAATCACGCTCTTATCAGCAGAAACGCCAATCATCGCACCCGTGCGCTGACCATACATAGTAAAGCCTTTCGACATACTGTAGCCAACAATGCATAAAATATTGGTCGGCAGACCGCTGAGCTTTTTAAATATTTTGCGTACTTCTTCCTTTTCGCCTGCGTAATCAATATAAGCAACATCGAGGAAGAAGATAATATTCTTGCCCGGTTTAGCAGCTTCTTTGAGCACTGCCAGCACGCCATCCATATCAGCTTCACTCAGGCTGTAGCCTGTCGGGTTGTGAGCAGGCGTATTTAAAATGTAAAGCAGGTTATCCTGCTTTGCCAAAAGTTCCTCCACTTTTTCTTTAAGCGCAGGCAGGTTGAACTTGTTATTTTCATCCAACATTTTATAGGTAGTAAAATCACGATCCATATCCTTGCACAATACTTTATACGCACCCCAATACCAATCAGAGCATAACACTGTTTCGCCTGCATCCGTATAGTTCCAGATAGCATGATGAATTGCACCCGTACCGCCAGCAGTAGCTACAGCAGCAATGTAACCTTCAGGACGCGAATTGCCAAAAGCAGCAGTCAGCACACAATCTAAGTATTCAGGCAGGCCGCTGATAGGCGCATAAGCAATAAGCTCATTCGTCTGCAAGCTGCGGAACACCTTCTCTACCGTCGGCAGGCACACCAGCTTTTCATCTTCATCTAAAATTGCGCCAATCGTCGCATTCGTCACTGCATCCTTGCCGTACTTGGCAGCAGCTGCTACAGCAGCAGCGTTCGCAGCAAAAATATTATCCTGTGCAGATTTTCCCTTCGCATGTTTTGCAGCAATACTAATCGTCATTATAAAAATCTCCCTTCTATATACTACTTCTAATTAAAATCGCGGAGAAGGTACAAGATACGAAGCACGGCGACGACGGCGTACTAAAAGTACGTCTAGGAGCCGTAATGAAGTAGATTGTGCCTTATACGCGATTTATTTACAAATCAATCACTGTCGCGCCACTACCTCCCGCTTCAAGAGCCGCCGTCTCCAGCTTCTTCACAAAGCGGTTCGTCGACAAATATGCCGTCAATCCGGCGCGCAACGCGCCCGTACCCTTGCCGTGAATAATCCGCAGCTGGCCAATGCCCGCAATCAGCGCATCGTCAATCGCCTTATCCACCACAGGAATCGCCTCATCTAACGTCATACCACGCACATCCACTTCCTGCTTCGCACTGCCTGATTTAGTAATAAACATCTGGTGTGCATAATTAGAAGCAGCATTCTTGGCAAAGCCCTTGCGCTTCTTCGGTTCGTTATCCGGATGTGCAGGCTGCGCTTTCGTCAAAAGGCACTTCTTCGCAGGCACGGTCATTTTCAAAATGCCCACCTGCACTGTAACTTCGCTTCCCTTCACATCAGTAATCATACCGTTCTTGCCCAAGGAAACGACAAAAACATTCAAGCCCTTCTTCGCCGTCTTGGCCGTCAACGGCGCGCCCTCCGGCAAAGGAGCGTCCTCGCTCAACGTCTTATTCAGCTTCTTGCGTGCTTCCTCCGCCGCCTGCTCCAAACGCTTCGTATCAAAATCTGCCTTCATAGAGCGCAGCTCTTTTAGCACAGCCTCGCTCTCACGGCGGCTGCGACGGTAAATATCGTCTGCCTGCTCACGAGCCTTACGCAGCATCTCGTTTTTCTTGCGCTCAAATTCACTTTTTGAATACGCCAAAGCATTACGCAATTGCTCGCTCTCGCGGCGCAAATCTTCAATTTCTTTGCTCCCGCTCTCGTAACGACGACGCTCACTATCCAGCTCCTGCAGCACATTTTCCATATGCACATGCTCCTGATTTAACAGCTCGCCCGCATTTTTAATAATATCTTCCGCAAGACCCAGACGACGGCTGATGTTGAACGCATTACTGCTGCCAGGTACCCCCATCAGCAGGTGATACGTCGGACGCAGGGTAGCAGCATCAAACTCTACGCTCGCGTTCTCCATACCCTCGTGGCCATAAGCAAATGTTTTCAGCTCGCTGTAGTGCGTCGTCACCATCGTCAGCACGCCGCGCTCATGCAAATGCTCCAGCATTGCCATCGCCAGCGCAGCACCTTCATTCGGATCCGTCCCGGCGCAAATTTCATCAATCAGCACCAAATCACCAGCCTTTACCTCATGTAAAATGCTGATTAAATTCGTCATATGCGCTGAAAAAGTAGAAAGGCTCTGCTCAATACTCTGCTCATCACCAATATCAGCGTAAACAGCGCGTAATACAGGCAGCTTCGCACTGCTAGCAGGAATAAATAGACCAATCTGCGCCATCAGTGCAAACATACCCACAGCCTTCAAAGCTACAGTTTTACCACCAGTATTGGGGCCGGTAATCAAAAGCATCGTAAACTTTTCACCCAGCTGCACGTCTAAAGGCACGACTGTATCCTTATTTAAAAGCGGATGGCGTCCCTGCACAATCTCAATCCCGCCATTAACAGTAAGCAGCGGACGCACAGCGTGCTGCTCCTGCGCCAAAAGCGCCTTTGCACAAATTACATCAAGATTCGTAAACGTATGCAGCGAAGTCAAAAGTGCGCCTGCCTCCGCGCCCACGTTCTGCGTAAGCTGACGCAGGATACGCTCCACCTCTTCATGCTCTTCAGCCACGTAGCGTTTAATATCGTTGTTTAAATTCACTACAGCCAAAGGTTCAATAAACAGCGTCGCACCTGTGCCGCTCTGATCATGCACAATACCGGGAAAGTTCATCTTATATTCCTGCTTAACAGGAATTACATATCGATCGCCACGCATTGTCACGATATTATCCATAAAATATTTCTGATTGTTAGGATCATGCAAAATGCTATCTAACTTTTCTTTTACACGATTTTTAGCAATCTGAATCGCGTTGCGCAAGCCGTTAAGCTTTGGCGAAGCATTGTCCTTAAT
>CAVKDE010000141.1:3524-4639 GCA_963654835.1 Duodenibacillus sp.
GTCCTTAATCTCGCCATGTTCATCAATCGCACTCGCAATCTGCTTTTCCAAACGGCCAAACTGCGTAATATTTTCGTTATATATAGCTAAATTAGGTGTCAGCTCCGCATTTTCTACGAGGAAATCCTTCATAGAAGCAAACGCCTGTACCGTCGTCAAAACGTGCATCAGCTCTTCCGGCTCCAGCACGCTGCCCAGCTCTGCACGTTTCACATCTGCCGTAATATTATACGCCCCGCCAAAAGGAAACCGTCTGCCTTCATCTAAAATGCGCAGTGCTTCCGCAGTTTCCTCCTGCAAGCGTTTTACTTTAGCAAATTCACTTTCAATCTGCAAGCTAATAGCTTCCTGCTTACCTAAAAAAGTTGCAGCCTTGCCCGCCAGCATATTTTTTACTTTATCAAACTCTAATGTCTTTACATTAAATCTTGCCATATTTATTCGCACCTCTAGGTTACAATTCATAGCTTCTCTAAGCATTTGTATCTATATTATACACCACAAGCGCGTCGTTTATCAATTTGAATGTATTAAAGAAAAATAGTAGTATGTATATAATATCCCCCCTTGCCAAGACATTTTGACAAGAAAAGAGGAAGCAGCTTTTGTACTGCTCCCTTAGGATTATCTTAGTAAATTTTAATATAATTATGCGCTGCGTTTTTCTGCTAACTTACGCACTTCTTCGATGGGAAGTGTTGTAGTACGCACAATAAAATCAACACTCATACCCTCGTTAAGTAAATTTCTAGCAAATTCAATTTGCTGCTGATATTTTACATTGTCAGCATACTTCTTAGCAAATCTTTCCATTACCTCACTCATTTCTTCACGTCCCTTCTGCGTCTTTTTAAAATATTTTGCGCGCTGCGCCAAAACGTCATAATACATATCTTCCGGATTCTTACATCTGAAATCATGCATTAAGCGTCCTAAAGGTGTATCATCTTGAATTTTGTTATTGATGTAGATAATCTGCGAGCCATCAGCAAATAGTTCTCCAGCTTCTAAAATAGTGCGCTGGATGTGGTAGATAGGCAGATTTTTCTTTAGTACATCATTTCTCGTAATGAAGATTACATAACTATCTGGCAGTGTTTTATAATCTTCATTTT
>CAVKDE010000142.1:0-4619 GCA_963654835.1 Duodenibacillus sp.
CGGTAAATATTAGCGATGAACTCACCGTGAAGAAGCCGCAAGGAAATGTGCGGACGTGATGCTGCGTGAAAGCTAATTAAGTGGCGACACTGTCGCAATCAGGGTGGTACCGCGAAAATTTTCGTCCCTGACCTTATTTAAGGTCGGGGATTTTTTTATTTATTTTCGACCGAATATACTTAATATATTTAGGAGGTAAAGAAATGCTTCAAGAAAAATATGCTCCCCATGAGATTGAAGCCAAATGGCAAAAATACTGGGAAGAACACAAAACCTTTAAGGTAGAAATGGACAAGGATAAACCTAAATCTTACGTGCTGGAAATGTTCCCTTATCCTTCCGGCAATCTGCATATGGGCCATGTGCGTAACTATTCTATCGGTGACGTTGTTGCCCGCTTCCGCACGATGAAAGGCTTTAACGTGCTGCATCCGATGGGCTGGGATTCTTTTGGTATGCCTGCGGAAAACGCTGCTATTAAACACAACATTCCGCCTAAAAAATGGACTTTGGAAAATATTGCAAACATGACCCGTCAGCTGAAAGCTTTAGGCCTTTCTTATGACTGGGATAGAGAAGTTACTACCTGCAAAGAAGATTATTATAAATGGACGCAATGGTTCTTTGAACTCTTCTACAAACGCGGCCTGGCTGTTAAGAAAGAATCTGCTGTAAACTGGTGCGATACCTGTAACACAGTACTTGCTAACGAGCAGGTTATTGACGGCAAATGCTGGCGCTGCGATCATGAAGTAGTGAAGAAGGATTTAAGCCAATGGTTCTTTAAAATTACTGATTATGCTGATGAGCTGTTGAAAGATCTTGATCTTTTGAAAGGCTGGCCGGAGCGCGTTAAAATCATGCAGCGCAACTGGATTGGCCGCAGCGAAGGCTTGGAGTTCAGCTTTGAAATTCCGTCTCTGAACGACAAAGTTGCTGTTTACACCACGCGTCCTGATACCGCTTATGGCGTAACCTTCATGGCTTTGGCTGCTGAACATCCGCTGATCAAAAAGATTTGCGAAAACAATCCGAAAGCAGAAGAAATTCAGGCTTTCTGTGAGCGTGTACGCAATCAGTCTGAAATTGAACGTACCTCCAGCGAATCTGAAAAAGAGGGCGTATTCA
Organism: Duodenibacillus sp.; assembly: GCA_963654835.1. Taxonomy (GTDB): domain Bacteria; phylum Bacillota; class Negativicutes; order Acidaminococcales; family Acidaminococcaceae; genus Phascolarctobacterium_A. The sequence goes on from CAVKDE010000142.1 coordinate 1,129, forward strand.
CCGGCGTATACTGCATCAATCCGTTTACAGGACGCAAGGTAGAAATCTGGGTTACGAACTATGTACTGTATGATTATGGTACTGGCGCTGTTATGGGCGTGCCGACAGGCGACCAACGTGACTGGATGTTTGCAGATAAATATGGCATCGAAAAAATCGTTACTATCTGCCCGGTTGGCAAAGAACTGAAGCTTGAAGAAATGACCTGCGCTTATGAAGAAAAAGAAGGTATGCTCGTTAACTCCGGCGAGTTCACCGGTATGGAAATGCATGCTGCTATGAGCGCGATTATGGATAAAGCAGAAAAAGAAGGCTTCGGCAAACGCCGTGTTAACTACCGCCTGCGCGATTGGCTGATTAGCCGCCAACGTTATTGGGGCGCACCGATTCCTATTATTTACTGCCCGCATTGCGGTGAAGTGCTCGTGCCGGAAGATCAACTGCCTGTTCGTCTGCCGGAGGATGTAAGCTTTACTGCCGGTGCAAAATCTCCGCTGGCAACTTCGGAAGAATTTGTTCACTGCAAATGCCCCAAATGCGGTGCTGACGCAACGCGTGAAACCGATACAATGGATACCTTCCTGTGCTCTTCCTGGTACTATCTGCGTTACACCGATGCTCGTAATGCTGAGAAACCTTTCGATAAAGCACTGAACAACTACTGGGGCCCGGTTGACCAATATATCGGCGGTATCGAGCATGCAATTTTGCATTTGCTTTATTCCCGCTTCTTCCTCAAAGTTCTGCGTGATGCAGGCCTTGTTGATTACGATGAACCGTTCAGCAATCTGCTGACTCAGGGCATGGTAATTAAAGATGGCGCAAAGATGAGCAAATCTCTGGGTAACGTTGTTTCCCCGGAAGAAATTCTCGCTAAATATGGTGCAGATACTGCGCGCCTGTTCATTCTTTTTGCTGCTCCGCCTGAAAGAGAGCTGGAGTGGAGCGACCAGGGCGTGGAAGGTTCCTTCCGCTTCCTGAACCGTATTTGGCGCATTGTGCAGAACTACGAAGAAGTTTTGGCACAAAAAGTTACCGAATATGATCACAGCAAGCTGAGCGACGCTGATAAAGATTTGCGCCGCGTTCTGCATAGCAGCATTAAAAAGGTTACGAGCGATATCGAAACCCGCTTTAACTTCAACACCGCTATTTCCACGATGATGGAGCTGGTTAATGCGCTTTATGCTTATAAAGAAGCTGTAAAAGAGCCTAATGCAGGCCTTATCTACGAAGCAATTTCTGATTTGATCAAGATGCTGAGCCCGTTTGTTCCGCATATCACTGAGGAGTTGTGGCGCGGTGCTATTGACGCTGAAAGCAGCGTACATGATCAAAGCTGGCCTGTATGCGATGAAGATGCTTTGAAAGTGGATCATGTAGAAATCGTACTGCAAGTTAACGGCAAAGTTCGTGGTCGTTTGACTGTTCCGGCTGCTGCAACTAAAGAAGATCTGGAGAAGATCGCTTTGGCTGACGCTAACGTACAAGCTCATATTGGCGAAGCAACTGTACGCAAAGTTATCTGCGTACCTGGCCGCTTAGTCAACATTGTAGCGAAGTGACACCCGATTTGTAACGAGCGTAAGCGAAGTTAGAAATCGAAATGGTGGAACGAATCCCCGGTTGCGACCGAATAGGGAGCAAAGGAGGGGGAAAGTGAGCTCCGATTTGTCGCTTCACTCCGCATCCATGCTTAGCCTGTTCAGGCAGGAGCACTAAGTGCATGGAGCGGACAAAAAAATAAGTAGGGCGGGTCAAATTTGACTCTATTTAGTAGTACTAAATAACGCTTAGATTTTCAGAACCTCTGAGAATAACGTAGTTGTTATTCTTGGGGGTTCTTTTTGCTTTTTTGCTATATTTTACAATAGGCAAAAGGATTTTCTTGAGGAGTGTTATTAGTAAAGATAAAAAGGCTCTCTTTGGTGAATGTTATTAGTAAAGTAGACGAAAAGGCTCTCCTTGGGGAGAGCTGTCGCCTGTAAGGCGACTGAGAGGGGTTAAAGGAGGCATAAATGTTTAATAATATGAGTAGTAATGCAACAAAACGATTTGCAAAAAAATTGCGTAAAGACATGACAAAACAGGAAAAACATTTAATGTTGTTGATAAATACTTTAATAGTGTTTGTGAAGAGATAGAGAAGGTAGTTTCTATGTTGGAGTCAAACATAAACCCCTCTCCGTCATCGCTACGCGATGCCACCTCTCCCCGAGGAGAGGCTTAGTAGAGCAACTTAATTTTGGAGGTTGTAAAAATGAACAACACGCAAAAGAAAATAATTATGTTGACAGTTTTGTTGGCAGGCTGCGCTTTGACGAGCGTGCTGAGTATTTTTATGGGCGATAAGGAGCAGGATGCGCAAGGCTTATTGCCACAGTTCGCGCAACGCGCGCAGCAACAGCAGCAGACGGAGCAGACAATCCGCATTTACGTTAGTGGTGCGGTGTTGGAGCCGGGGCTTTATGATTTACCGCAAGGCAGCAGGGCGGAAGCTGCTATTTTAGCGGCAGGTGGTATGACGGAAGCAGCAGATGCTACGCGTGTTAATTTGGCGCGTAAATTAAAGGATGGCAATCAGGTGAACGTGCCCACGCTCAAGCAGAGCAGGGGCAGTTTTTCACAGCAAGGCGCAGCTAAAAGCAGTGCGCAGGCTGGCGCACGCACTAAGGGAAAAAATAATGACGCAGCTGTGACAACGCCTGCTGGTGCAAAGAAAAGTTCAACTAAGTTCGCTGTTGGGGCTAAGGTGCGTATCAATAGTGCGAGCGCACGCGAGCTGGAGAGTTTACCTGGTATTGGACCTGCGCTAGCGCAGCGTATTGTGGATGCGCGGCAGCAGGCGCGTTTTAGCTCCGTGGAAGATTTACGCCGCGTGCCTGGTATTGGCAAAGCAAAGTTGGAACGCTTGCGCGCTCATGTGGATGTAGATTAGTTATTGGCATGAATAGTTAGCTTAAAGCAGGTTGAAAAATTGTTAGAAGTTATGGAGGTGAAAAGTTATGCCTAAGCAATCTTTTCGCTTGGCGTATTTTGTAACATTGCTGTGTTTTTTAGGCGTGGGCGTGTTTTTTAGGCTGCATTTTCTGGTGAGTGCGGCGCAGCAGCTGGCACCGTTTTTAGGTAAGCAGGCTGTTGTGTGCGCTGAGGTAGAACCTGCGAGCGTGCGCCGGCAGGATAAATTTACGAGTGCGGTGGTGCGTGTGCAACACATGGAGATTGCTTGTGAGCATATTTCTTACAGTGGTCGCTTACGCATTAGTGTGGCGGGTGAAAAATTCCCTAGGGCGGGTAAATTTGTGCTGCAAGGAACTTTAAGTGAGCTGAGCGCGCTGCGTAACCCTGGCTGCTTTGACAGCGTAACATATAATCAGGTGCAGAATATTGGTGCGCGTTTGGAAAAGGCGCAGCTTTTAACTGTAGATAAAAGTGTTACCTGGTGGCAGCAATTGCAGCTGTGGAATTTAGCACTCTGCGCACGTATTGAA
>CAVKDE010000143.1:0-4609 GCA_963654835.1 Duodenibacillus sp.
ATGGCTAACGCTCTCGGCAAAAGCTTTGGCTTCTTCACGCAGCTTATTACATTCGGCCATCGCTGCCTGCAGCATATTCTCAGTTTTAATTTTCGTCTGGTTATACAAATCCTCAGCATGAGCCATCGTATCATCATGAATTTTTTGCGCAGCAGCCTTCGCTTCATTAAGCTGCTGCTCGCATTTCACCGCAGTTTCCTTTTCTAAAAGTGCTGCCTTCTTCTCACTGGAGGCTTTCACCTCATCGGCAGTTTCCTGTGCTACCGTCAGCGTGTTCTGCATTGTCGCTTCCATTTGCTGATAATATTCCAGTTTGCTGCTGACGCGCTCAATAGTTTCCTTCTGCTCTAAGCTGTCCAGATACAGATATTCGTATTCTTTGATAACCTCAGCCAAAAATTTGTCTACTTCTTCTACCTCATAGCCACGGAAGCCTTTGGAAAATGTTTTCTTCTTTAAATCCTCAGGAGTAAGCATTTTTTCATCCCCTTAAATGTAACGTTTCAGCGTAATACTGATGCGTCCTTTTTTTGTTGTACCTCTGATTTCTTCCACTTCTACGCGCCCACGTCCGCGGAAGGAAAGTACGTCGCCTTCATTTACAGGCTGGGCAGGCTTTTTCGCCTCTTTCCAGTTCACCTTCACGTTCAAGGCCTTTATTTCATCTGCCATACGGCTGCGGCTCACACCATAGCCTGCGGCAGCCACTGCATCCAAACGCAAATCTGCCACAGTAGCGTTAATAACCTTGACTTTTTCTTCCTTTTGCAGCAGTGCGTCACGTTCAATTTCTGTAAGTGTAACAGGTGCAGCACCAATCTGCGTCAGGTTGCCCGTAAGGTAATTAACAAGTGATTTTTCTACCACCAGCTGTGCGCCCTCAGGTACAAAAACAATATCACCCAAAGCCTCGCGTTTGCAGCCCGTACCCATAAAAGCACCCAGGATATCGCGATGCGACAGGTCATAATAACGCTTATCCCAAGCTGCTAAAAAATACGCCATACCAAAATCAGGCGTACCATAAAAATCATCGGCGATAAAAGCTGCCTTCACGCGCTCTGCGTTGGCAAAGCCGCCATCTGCCTCCAAATGTACGCTGTCAAAGTTTGCCGCAATAATTTCCGCTACGTTATAAGCATGCGGGTCTAAAAACTCGCTCACGCGGAATTTACGGCTTTTGTTCGCGCCTTCAGCCAAGTCCAGCAATTTAGCAGCCAGCTGCTCATCGCCGCCAGCTTTAAAATAGCGCAAAATTTTTTCTCTATCTGCCATCAGTTAATTCCCCTGTAATTCCTTATTACGTGCCAAAACAGCCTGTACTGCATCATAAAATGCACCGCGCACGCCATGGTTTTCCAGCGCATGAATACCGGCAATAGTCGTACCACCGGGGCTAGTCACCTGGTCGCGCAGCTCGGCAGGATGCAGGCCGCTTTCAATGCACAGCTTGCCGCTGCCTGCCAAAGTCTGCGCTGCCAATTTAATCGCCAGCTTACGCGGCAGGCCAGCACGCACACCGGCATCAGCCAGCGCATCAATAATCACAAAGCAATAACCAGGTCCGCAGCCGCTAATCGCCGTAATAGCGTCCAACGCTTTTTCATCAACATATTCAATTTCGCCGCAGCTGCTGAAAATAGCACCTGCTGCTGCCTTCATTTCGTTAGTAACATTTTCGTCGCAGCAGATGGCGGTCATACCTGCGCCTGCAGCAAGCGGCGTGTTCGGCATGGTGCGCACCACGGGAAAATTCGGCGCATAGTTGTGCAGCTGCTCGATAGAAACGCTGCCCATGATAGAAAGCACCCACGCATCTTTTTTCATGCAGGCGATTAAATCTGCCGTTAAAGCTATAGGCGCAACCTGCGGTTTTACCGCGAAGATAACTAAATCTGCATCTTTTACTGCTGCTTTATTATCCATCGTATTCAGCACGCCAAACTCCGCGTGCAGTGCTTCGCCATGTTTCTTCGTTGGCTGGGCAACGGTAATCACCTCAGGTTTTACCAATCCGCCGCCAATAATACCTTTAATGATAGCCTTTGCCATCGCACCACCGCCGATAAAGGCGATTTTTTTATAGTTTAATGCTCCCATGGATTATTCCCTCTTTCTTCTACTACGGGTTCCCCGGCATCAATATCCACATTTTTCGGCGCGCAAACTAAAATATTGCGGCCCAGTTTTTTCATAGATCCATTCACAGCGTAAACCGTACCGCTGATAAAATCCGTCATACGTTTAGCTACAACGTTCTCTGTATTGGCAAAATTTACTACCACCGGCTGATTACTGCGCAGATAATCAGCAATTTTTTGCGAATCGTTAAAATCCACAGGTTCCAGCACTACTACCGTAATCAGTTTATTAGCCACAGGCAGGTTCAGCGTGCGGCTGCCCATTTTTCCGGTAGGTTCATTATTTTCTAAAGGCTTATTAAAGTTCAACACACCCTTACGCTCCTGCGCTTCGGCCTGCGGCAGCTCTGTTGCCTCAATATTCTTTTTCTTAAAGAAAGAAAGTGTTTTGCCCTTCTTTTCCTTCTCTGCCTGCGCTTTGGCAGCAGCTTCTCTTTCTTCCTGTTCTTCGTCGATAATTTCTTCGTCGTACATGCTCAAATAGTTCATGATTTTGTCGACTAAATTCATAACGTCACCCGCCTCTTTCGTTGCAATTAAAATTTCAAGCTATAGTCACGCTGGCCAAAAAGTGCTGTGCCCACACGCACAATATTCGCACCCTCCTCCACCGCAATCTTATAATCATTGCTCATGCCCATAGAAAGCAAATCAATATCCGCACGCTGCGCTTTTAAACGCGCAAAAGCACGATAACCCGCAGCAAAAACAGGACGCGTTTCTTCCACATCATCACATTTTTGCGCAATCACCATCAGCCCACGCAGGCGGATATTTTTATATGTATCTATTTTCGGCAAAAGTGCCAGATAATCCTCTTTATCCAGTCCGGATTTTTGCTCTTCATGCGCAATATTCAACTGCAAAAGAATGTCCTGCACCTTGCCAATGCGCGCTGCTTCTTTATCAATCGCCGCTAGAAGATGCTCGCTATCTACAGATTCAATCAGATCAAACAACGCTACCGCCTGACGCGCTTTATTCGTCTGCAAATGGCCGATTAAATGCCAATAACCGTGCTTACCCAAAGCCTCCTGCTTATGCTTAGCCTCCTGCACGCGGTTTTCGCCCACATTCATGATGCCCAAAGCTTCAATATCGGTAATAATCTCCGGTGGATGATTTTTCGTTACCGCCACTAAAGTTACCTTATCACCAGTCACAAAATTTTTATCCTTACGCAGCTCAAGAGCCTCAGCAATATGCGCCTGAACCTGCTTTAAATTATCAGCTAACATATGTTATGCCCCCTTATTATCTTTATATTGTAGCATAGCTAGCAAATGTTGTCATTAAGAAATTAGCATACAAAAAGGAGCTGCGATTTCTCGTAGCTCCCCACAAAATTTTCGCTTAGTTGTTTTCAGCAACAGCCTCAGCACGAACTTCTTTAATTTGTTTACGACGGCTGTGAACTTTATCCCAGTGTTCAAAATAGAGCTTGGTTTCAGCTACAACCACACCGCTCAAGCCAATCAGCGCAATCAGGTTAGGAATTGCCATAAGGCCATTTACGATATCAGCAATAATCCAGATCATATCCAGTTTCAGGAATACGCCCAAACCAACGAGGATAATATAGCAAATGCGGTAAGGCATGATGCATTTTACACCGAAGAGATATTCAGCGCAGCGTTCGCCATAATAGCTCCAGCCAATAATCGTGGTGAAAGCAAACAGTACCAGGCCACCGGTTAAGATGTATTTAGCCATAATCGGGAAAGCGGAGCTGAAAGCTGCTTCCGTCAAAGCTGCGCCGTTTACATCACCAGTCCACGCACCGCTGACGATGATGGAAAGACCTGTCATCGTGCAGATGATGATGGTATCAATAAAAGTACCGGTCATGGAAACCAAACCTTGTTCAGCAGGCCATTTGGTTTTAGCAGCAGCTGCTACGATAGGAGCAGAACCTAAACCGGATTCGTTAGAATAAATGCCGCGGGCGATACCACTGCGCATTGCCAGCATAATACCTGCACCGGCAAAACCACCGGCAGCAGCAGTGCCACTGAAAGCACCATCAATAACCATTTTAACTGCGCCCGGCAGAGCGTCAGCATAATAAACCAGAACAGAAATGGTTGCTACAACATAAACAGCAGCCATGAAAGGAACAATTTTGCTTGCTACATTAGCGATAGAACGCAGACCGCCGATGATTACGACTGCAACCAGAACGGTCAGAACAGCAGCAACAAGATATTCAGAAACACCAAAGGATACATTTACGATAGAAGTAATAGCGTTTACCTGAGTAAAAGTACCGCTGCCCAGGCAGGCAGTCATTACACCGAAGATGGAAAACGCAATTGCCAAGGGTTTGAACTTTTTGCCCAAGCCTTGCTCGATGTAATACATCGGACCGCCAGAAGCATTGCCCTTTTCATCATAAGTACGGAACTTAACAGCAAGCACGCCTTCAGAATATTTGGTAGCCATACCAAAGAAAGCAGCAAGCCACATCC
>CAVKDE010000144.1:0-4608 GCA_963654835.1 Duodenibacillus sp.
GACTTATGTCGTAACGCACACAAATATCTGCTACCTCAGGCAGCAACGAACCAAGCACAAGAATGGGAGCTTCAATACCAGCCTCACGCAGCTTCACACCCTCCTGCAAAAGGGCAACAGCAAAAAAATCCGCACCATTGCGCTCTGCCTCCTGCGCCACACGCACTGCGCCATGACCATAGGCATCAGCTTTTACAACAGCACACAGTTTGGTAGTCGGTTTTAAATTAGCCTTTGCAATTTGTACATTATGTGCCACAGCATCAAGATTTATCTCCGCCCAGGCACCACGTTGAATATGCACAATGGCAACCTCCCTAATGAGTAGATATTCATAAAATAAGCCGCAGGCAAAGCTTCGTTGCTGCGGCGCTAGATTCACCTAGAATGTTTTGCGATATATTTCTAATATTACAGAACTCTAGTATTAGGATATATCCAAAGCGGGATTTTGTCAATCTTTTATTTTCTCAGGTGTGTGACATTTGTTAGCATAAGGGCAGCTTCCGCAGCCACCACCGCAGCTGCTGCCATATTTTTTACCAAAATAACTGCGTGCAGCAAGCACAAAAAGCACGACAATAACAGCTGCAATAATATATGTCGCCATATTGAACGCCTCACTTTATTTCACAATGTTATTCACTACAGTTTACTAGGAATTACAATTGTAGTATAAAGCATAACGTAGATTTTGGCAAATGAAATGTTTGTGAAAGCGGTGTAATACACTAAAAAGTTGTGTTATACTTAATGCAATAAAGAAACAGGAGGCCTTCACCATGCTCAAGAAAATTTTAACCGCAGCACTCTTTGCTTGAGTTGCATTAAACACAACTGTACAAGCGCAAGAAGCTGCTACGAATAATATAAACCTTATCGAATGGAAAGACGTTGACCCGGATAAAATGGAGCTTCTTATGCAGGATTACAAAAATGAAGCCTGCGGTTTTAGCATCGCTGTCCCCGCTAAAGAATATAAGCAAGTAAATAACAAAAGCCAGAAAACACTCTTCTATTTTCAGGGAACAGGAAAAATTTTTCTTGTAGATTATCGTCCGCTAGTTCTTGAAAGCAAAGAATTAAAAGCACTCAACGCTAAATTTTTCAACAAAAAACTTGCTGCTTTAGAAGCCAAAGGCTATACCATTCTCCTCAAAGAGCAGCTCACTATTGCTAAACAACCGGCAATTCACTTTGCCTATTACCTGCCAGAAAAAGAACAAGGTATTTTTGACGATTATCTTATCACCACCACTAACGGTATTTATAGATTAAGCTATCTTGGTAATAGAAATATCTATCCGCTTGACGAAAAACTTTTTCTGCCCAAAATAATTAAATCCATCAAAATAACTCCGCTAAGCAGTGATATCTATAAACGTCCCTTTACTACACGCACCATTAAAGATATTCCCGCCACATTTACAACGCCTGCAAACTGCATTCCTATCCCTGTCAAAAATGATCCCTATCATAAAATTGCCTATGCCGATGGCTACTTTTTCGCCAGCCCCATGGTAGTAAACATTGCTGATGTAGAAGAATTAAATTTTTATCCTCATTCTTTTGCTAATCTTAGTGAAGCAGCCAAGCAGAATCTCATTAGCAAAGAAATTGAGCGTATGCAATTAAAAGCAGCAGCAAGGCAGAAAGAAAATCCTAAGCACAAGCGCGATAACATCAAAGCAGAATTTGTTACCATCAATGGCGAGAACTGCTTAAAAGTAAGCTATGATTTATCCATGTCTACAGAAGTTGATTATATCTTCGTCCGTGATGGTAAATTTATTTCCTTTGACTACCAATATCCGTTTAAGGATACCAAAAAGCTGAAAACTGCTGTAGACAAATCAGCAAATTCTATCAGATTTACTAACTAATGCGATGAGCCAAAATTTATTTTTCGCAACTCTAAAAAGCACAAAAAGGCAGACGCACACGCGTCTGCCTAAAATTTATGCATTTACATCAAGCTTGCAGGGTTTACCTGCTCACCGTTACGAATAATTTCAAAATGCAGGTGCGGACCAGTGCTATAACCAGTACTTCCCACATAGCCGATAACCTGGCCTTTTTTTACAAAAGAACCTGCGCTAACTGCCAAACGGCTCATATGTCCATAAGCAGTTTCATAGCCAAAATCATGGCTCAAGCGGATATATCTGCCATAACCGCCATACCAGCCAGCCTGCTGCACATAACCGGCAGCGCTTGCATACACAGGCGTGCCATAATCAACCGCAATATCAATACCCGGATGCCAGTCACTGCCATAACCGCTAAACGGATTTGCACGGCCTCCATAAGAAGAAGAAACATAACCACCATCCGTCGGCCATTGGCTCGGAGTTACATCGCGACGATAATTTTCATTTTCAATTGCATCAAGTAAATTCTGCAAATCAGCAGCTTTAGCACTAGCCTGACGCTGAATATTTTTCTCCTGTTCCAGCATAACGTTAATCTCGCTGGCTTCGCCAAGTGAGGCACCGCCTTTACCTGCATAAGCAGAGGCTTCACTCTTAGGCGGCAGCTGCGTGCCATTTTTAGCCATCTGGCTACGCACCTGATCTTCCAGCTTAGAAATATAAGCCAGCTGCTTCTGATTTTTCTCAGCCATTTGCTGCAGTTCTTTAATCTGCTGCTCTTGAGCAGATTTAGTCTGTTTATATTCAGCAAGCTCCTGCTTCTGTGCTTCGTTCTGAAAAGCAAAATGTGCCAACACACCAATAGTGCAGATAACAGCTACCAAAAAAGATGCTACAGCAGTAAAAGCATATTTTAAATGTGTTTTCTTTACATGGGTTTTAGCAATATGCTGTCCGTCAGCCGGAATAAACCAAAATGTGAAATGCTGGTTTTCGCACCACATCTTGCACACTCCCTGATAACGGCTCTGCATACGCAGCACAAAGTGCTGCCATTTAGCCTGCACGGCCTGCTTAGCAGCAAGCAAAAGCTTGCGTACACGGCTCTCAGCCATTGTCAGCTGGATTTTTGCCACAGCGGTTGCTATTTTTACAGTTTCCGTAACTTTCATAGAAGTTTCTTTAGTTTTTGCAGCTACACTAGCAGCTTTATCTTTTATTGTATCTAATAATGTTCGTGCCTGCTCACTACACTGTGCTAAGATTTTCTGAATCATCTAGTTGCTCCTTTATCATCAATCTATACTCAAACATACTAATTCAGCTTACAACATAACATTATTATTTTAATACTTTTTGACTCACAAGTCAAATTATGCACTAATAAAGTGCATACAACAAAAAAGCTCTTAGATTTCTCCAAGAGCAAATTGCCATAGTTGGCGGAATGGGTTGGGGTGGCAAACCCTGTGCGTGGTAAACTACTGTAACATTTCACAAGAAATAAAAAACTCTCAAGCTTTCGCTTGAGAGCAATTTTTGAGTTGGCGGAGTGGGTGGGATTCGAACCCACGCACGGGGTAAACCGTCTAACGATTTAGCAAACCGTCCTCTTCAGCCAGCTTGAGTACCACTCCATTAGACTACCTGTTTATTATAACAGATTCTCTCCTATTTGGCAAGACCCTATTATAATTTTTTAGATGGCGGAAAGGGTGGGATTCGAACCCACGGAAGGCTTGCACCTTCGCTAGTTTTCAAGACTAGAGCCTTCAACCACTCGGCCACCTTTCCGTTAGAATTTAATTATACGTTAAATTTTAGCTCACGTCAAGTGCTTCTACCGCACTCTTGTATAATCTCTTACGCCAGCACTTTATCAGTCGCACTAAGCAGCTGGTTTTCCAACGCTTCTGCTTCGCTGAGCAGCTGCGTAAGCTCTGCTGCTACCTGCGCATTCCACGCTTCATCCTTCGTCAGCTTGAGGTTAATACGCACATTATACTCTGCGCAGCGTAGCGCAGCACGCGCCAATAGCCCGCTGCACGCGCCATCAGTAACCACGCCCGGATTGCCCAGCACTACCAGCTTATCTGCCAGCTTCAGCACGCCAAATGCGCTACGCGCAATATTTAGCGGCACAGTAGCAGCCTGCTTTGACGCAGCACGAATCGCCGCTGTACGCGCAGCCTTTTCTTCATCTGTAGCCTTAGGCAGCTTATAGCAGCTCATAAAACTGTTAAACACAGCGGCATCTTCACCCACAAGCTCTAAAAGACGCGTGTGCTCAGCCTCTGCCTGCGCTAGCAGCTCTTTTACATCTGCCTCCTGCGCAGCAAACTTCTCCTTGCCAATTGTCAGATTAGCCACCATAGAGCTAAGTGCTGCCGCCAATGCCCCGGCCATCGCTGCACCACCACCGCCACCAGGAGCAGGTGCACTGCTTGCCAATGCTTCTAAAAATTTTTCACTACTTAATTTCACTAAATTTGCCATTTTTACCCCTCATTTCTGTCAGCCACCTGCGCACCTGCACCACCGCCGCATACGCATCCAAAGGCTCCGGCGGTACTAATAGCCCCAGTGGCACAAGCCTGCGCCAGCCACGCGGCGGCTTCACCTGCCAATACAGGCTGCGTGCTTCTTCCGTACTGTGCGCTTCACCCACAAGCGACAAAGGTGCGTGAGGAAACACCTCACGCACCGCCGCACCAATAGCTTTATTATTGGTGCCATT
>CAVKDE010000145.1:0-758 GCA_963654835.1 Duodenibacillus sp.
CCTATCAGCGGTCTGACGGAAGATGACGCTTTCCTGGAATTTGGCCAGGGTTATGTTGCCGGTCTGCCTGTGCCTGCTGTGATGATGCTGATTATGTTTGCTATTTTGTGGTTTATCCTGCACAAAACTCCGCTGGGACGCAAAACTTATGCTGTTGGCGGTAATGAGAAGGTTTCCTTCATCGCAGGTATCAAAATTAACCGCATTAAGATTTTTGCTTATACTGTAACAGGTTTTCTGTGCGGCATGGCAGGTGCTATTCTCACCAGCCGTTTGAACAGTGCACAGCCTACCGCAGGCACCGGTTATGAGCTGGATGCTATCGCTGCTGTTGTACTGGGCGGTACCAGCCTTTCCGGTGGTAAAGGTCGCATTGTAGGTACTATTGTTGGTGCGCTGATTATCGGCACGCTGAACAATGGTCTGAATATCTTAAACGTATCTAGTTTCTACCAACAAGTTGTCAAAGGTATTGTAATTTTACTTGCTGTTCTCATGGATAGAAAAAAGAATTAAATTTTAGGAGGAATCTTCTTCAAATGAAAAAAATTCTATTGGTATTAACCTGCATTGTAGCTATGGCTATGATGATTGTTGGCTGCGGCGGCAGCGACAAAAAAGATGACGCTAAAGCTGGCGATAAAAAAATCACCGTTGGCTTCTCCGTGTCCACCCAAAATAATCCGTTCTTCGTTTCTCTGGCTAAAGGCGTAGAAGCTAAAGCTAAAGAAATGGGCGTAAATGTTAAAGTTGTTGAC
>CAVKDE010000145.1:768-4584 GCA_963654835.1 Duodenibacillus sp.
GCAAAGCAGGCTAATGACATTGCAGATTTGCTGCAACAAAACATCAGCGTTCTTTTGGTTAACCCTGTTGATTCCGCTGCAATTTCTACTTCTGTAAAAGCTGCTAATAAGGCTAACATTCCTGTTATCTGCCTCGACCGTAGTGCTGATCAGGGCACTGTTGCCTGCCTCGTAGCTTCTGATAACGTAAAAGGCGGCGAAATGGCTGCTGAATACATCGTTAAGAAGCTGGGCGAAAAAGTTAAAGTAGCTGAGCTGGAAGGTATTCCGGGTGCAAGTGCTTCCCGTGAACGCGGCGAAGGCTTCCACAAAGTAGCTGATAGCAAACTGACTGTTGTTGCTAAACAAACTGCTGAATTTGACCGCAGCAAAGGCCTGACCGTAGCTGAAAATATGCTGCAAGCTAACCCGGATATCAAAGCTATCTTCGCACAAAACGACGAAATGGCTTTGGGTGCAATTGAAGCTGCTAAGAGTGCCGGCAAGCAAGTATTCATCGTTGGTTTCGATGGTACTGCTGATGGCGTAAAAGCTGTTGAAAACGGTACTATGAGCGCAACTATCGCTCAACAACCGGAAATTATGGGTCAACAAGGTCTGGAAGTTGCTGTAAAAGCTGCTAAAGGCGAAAAAGTTGATGCTAAGGTTTCTGCTCCTCTGAAACTCATCGAAAAGAAATAAGCTTGCAAAATTTCTAACCTGACAACTTGCTTAATGAAAAAGCCTCTGCGATTTTTTCGCGGAGGCTTTTTTGCAAGCTGCGTAAAGTGTAATACAGTTTACATTTCTGTGGCACTTCACTCCTTGAAGGCTGCGTTTCGCGCCTTAAACGTGCGAGTTACGCTCGAGCTATTGCTTTAGCTTGCGATGTAGCGTACAATTAAACTAGGGAAAAGTATACTTTTCTCTTGAAACTTAACCTAAGCAGCAGAAGGGTTGTGATTTTATGAATAGAAAAGCGGAAGCCTTTAAAAAATATCTTGACGAGAAAAAGATTACCTGTTTTGCTATTGACCAGATTGATAACGATAAGCTGAATACGGTTGTCTTCCGTTCTTATATTGAAGTAGAAGGCCAGCAGCTGCCGACAATTATTATTTTAGACAGCAGCATTTACGGCTTGATTCGTGTGCGCATTGCAAGCAACGTGCTGAATGAAAAGAACGAAGTGGCAGTGCTGAAAGAAATTAATAAACTCAATCGTCAGTTTAAAGTGTTTAAATATTATTTTACTGATGATGGTTCACTGTTTTTGGATAGCTGCCTGCTGAACAAAACAGGTCAGGCTGATGGCGATATGATTTATACAGTGCTGGATGTTATCATCAAACACCTGCAAAAGGAATATAAAACGCTGATGCAGCTGATTTGGGAATAAATAAAGTGAGCGAAAGGGTGTTGAGCGTGAAAAGAAAAAATCTTAGCCTGCTTGTGACAGGTTTGCTTTTAGGCTATAGTGCAGTAGCTTTGGCTGCGCCTGCTGAAATAACTGGTGGTAGTGGTGCTGCATCTAAAACAACAGGTGGATATACATGGTCATCGGAAGCTGGTAACGTTGCCAACCGCACGATGGAATATATGGAGCGTCAGCGCGTTGCACGCCAGATTGCTGAAGACAAGGCGAAGGCTGCAAGCAAGGTAGAAGGCAAGCATACTGCGGGCGAACAAGAACAGCAGGGTGCTGTAACCTTCAAACTGAACGCTATTGAAATAGATCAATCTGCCGTTTTAGAGCAGGCTAAACTAGATGCGCTCAAAGCGGAATATCTGGCAAAAGAAGTAGGCGTAAAGGATTTATACGAGCTGGTGAATAAAATCAACCAGCTGTATCTGGAAGAAGGCTATTACACCTGTCGAGCAGTTTTGCCTGCGCAGACGATTAAAGGCGGCGTAGTAAAAATCAACCTGATTGAAGGTAAGACGAACGCTGTCAAAGTGCAGGGCAACAAATACACGAAGGCTAAATATATCACTAACCGCATGAGTTTAAAGCAAGGCCGTGTAGATAACATTAATAAGCTTAATGATGATTTACTGCGCTTTAATGCGGCGAACGACGTGCAGTTGCGCATCAGTATGCAGGCTGGCAGCGAGCCTGGTACGACGGATTACATCATCAGTGCCTATGAACCGCAGAACATTACCTGGTCTGTGTATAGCGATAACTCTGGCAGCGACACGAGCGGTGAATATCGCGGCGGTTTGTTCTTTACGGACCGCAGTCTGACAGGTGTGCGTGATGCTTTAAGCATGAATACGATGCTGAGCGATGGCACGAAATCCTTTGGCCTTTCTTACAACCGCTCTTTGGGTCATAGCGGTACAAAGCTCAATGTGCAATACAGCACTAACAGCGTGCATATTACGGATGGACCTTTGGAAGCTTTGAACGTGCGTGGTCATGCTTATGCTGCGAGCGTTGGTTTGAGCCAGCCTTTAGTAGTGACAGAGAAAACGCGTACTGAGGCAAGTTTAGATTACGGCCAGCAAAATTCTAAGACGGATTTTAGCGGTATACATTGGCTGGATGATACGATTAAGGGCGTAACTGCGGGTTATTCTGTAACCAATTATGGCGACAGCTCGATTATTTACCAAAAGCACAGCTTTAACGCAGGCACGCATACGAATATTTATGATTTAGATAAAGATTTTTCCTTGTACCAGCTTAATGGTATGTATCAAAAAATGTATCAGCACGGGCAAATGCTGAGTGTGCGTTTTGATGCGCAGCGCGGCTTTAACAATTATATGCCCTCCGCGCGCCAGTTCTACATCGGCGGTGCGTATAGTGTACGCGGTTACAAAGAAAGCCTGCTCGGCGGTGACAGCGGTTATAGCGTAGGCTTGGAATACTCTGTGCCTGTATCAGGTGATAAACGCACGAGCCTGTTCACCTTCTTAGATCATGGTGAAGTTTATGGCGATAGTGCTTTTGATGATCATATCCTTACGAGCTGCGGCTTCGGCGTCCGCGCGAATATTGCCCAGAAAATAAATACAAGTGTAACGCTTGGTGTGCCGCTTCTGCGTGACTTAAACGGCAGCGAAGTGAGCAAGACGCGTATTCACTTTATGGTAAATGGGCAGTTCTAATCTCTTGCTTTTTTGCAAAAAATAGGTTAAGATTATATTAGTAAAAAAATCTAATGAAGAGAGGTTACTGTTTGATGAGAAAAACTCTGCTCACTTTTATTTTGACTTTGGTATTGGCTTTAGGCTGCACGGCTAGTGCTTTTGCTGCAGAAGCTTTAGGTTATGTTAACGTAGAGCGCGTGTTCCGTAACTATCCTGATATCCAGACTACCATGAGTGTTATCCAATTGGAACGCCAGAAAGCGGAAAACGAATTTAACCAAAAAGCTCCTAACCTTGATGATAAAGGCAAACGCGATCTTGGCGAAAAGCTTTCTGCCCAAGTTGATAAAAAGGAAGCATCTTTGCTGAACCCGATTCGTGCTAATATCCGCAAAACTATTGGCGAAGTTGCCAAAGCACATGGCATTACTAATGTTGTAGATGCAGGTGCTATGGTTTTTGGCGGCGAAGATTTAACGGAAGAGGTTATCGCTGCTGTAAATAAAGGCAAATAATTTGTAACGCAAAAAACTCCCGTCATCGTAAGGTGAGGGGAGTTTTTTTATGAGCTGTTGTTATTGCATTTGGCCGTTTACTGCGTCCGGTTGTTCAAAAATGAATGCAGGGGACGGGTAGTAGAACTTGCAGTGCTGGAAATTGATAACTTCGGTAGAAAAACGCTTTAAGAGGGCGTAGCTGGCGCGCTCTTCAAAATCAATCAGGTTGTCTTTGTTGATA
>CAVKDE010000146.1:0-4582 GCA_963654835.1 Duodenibacillus sp.
AACGCAGTATAAGAGTGAGAGGTGAAAACAAACACAAAACCTTAACCGCCCCGCACCTCTTGTGTGAAAGCAATTCTAGATAAGCTGTTCACAGGCACACGAAAAAGTATTAGATGCAAAGAACCACGCCGACGGCGTATATCTAATACTCCTAGGCGTGGTGATGAAGCAGATGATGCTTTAGCGTGTGCCGTTCGGGCGTGAAAGGAACGAACTCAAATGTTAGTACAAAACCCTAAGAGAATAACTCACAGAGAGCTGCACATTCTGGCACAACAAGCCAAAGGCAGCATCAACAAACTTTATCTGCACTGGACAGCAGGTCGTTACGGTCAGTATTTTGATGACTATCACATCAACATTGATAGTGATGGAGCAATCTACCAGACCTGCGGCAAGCTGACGGATGTAAAAGCGCATACCTGGCGGCGCAATACGCACAGCATTGGCATTACCCTTTGCTGCGCTTATGGTGCCATGCTAAGCGGCAAATGGCAGCCGATTTATCCGGACTTTGCGCCGACGGAGCTGCAAATCAACCAGATGGCAGCAGTAATTGCCATCCTGTGCTACGAGCTGGATTTGGAAATCAGCTTCAGCGACGTGAAGACGCACGCCGAAGTTGCCTTCCTCGACGGCTACGGCCCGGGGCAGGATGACCCGGATATGCGCTGGGATTTAATCGCCCTTCCCGGCCTGCCGCAGACGAAAAACTTGCGTCCCGGTGGCTATCTTCTTAGGGAAAAGGCTATGGAGTTCAGTAAATTTTTAGAGTACAACAAGGTTGTACCCACGCCGCAGCCGGTAGAACTTCCGCTGGAGCTGGCGGCGTAGTGAAAGGAGATTTTAATTATGGCAAACATTAACAAAGACATTGTAAAACGCAGTCTGATTCTTTCCGTCGAGGACGGAACTAACGGTGATGGTACTACTAAGTACAAAAACCGCACCTACAGCGGCATTAAAGGCGAAGCCACTGTGGATGATATTTTTAAAGCCGGTTCTGCGCTGGCTGGTTTGTACAACGCAACGGTAAACGCCATCCTGCTGAGTGAAAAAGCAGAACTGGCAGAAGCGTAAACAAAAAAGCCTCCTCTTGTAGAGGAGGTGGCATCGCGTAGCGATGACGGAGGAGTGTAACGTACCCCTCTCAGTCAGCTTCGCTGACAGCTCTCCCCAAGGAGAGCCAATCTCAATACTAATTTAGAAGCAAAGGAGATTTTACAAATGGAAAAAACTTTACAACTCAACTTTAAAAATGCAGAAGGCGGCAAAAAACAGCTGACTGTTGTCGATCCCAAAGAAGGCTTAACTAAGCAGGAAGCAGATGAAGCGATGGCAAAAATCGTAGAAGCAAATGTATTCACCACTACTGGTGGCGATATTGTGGAAGCGGTGGATGCTAAATTAGTTAGCCGTGAAGTAGAAGAACTCGTATAAAAAAGAGCGAAGAGAATGTGTCAGATGCTAGGAATGGCGACGACGGCGTACAGACTAGTACTCCTAGGAGCCATTCCGACGCAGATGGCATATTATACTTCGCTCTCGGGAGAAGGTAAAACAAATGGACATCGATAAACTCCTCTCTGCCGCAGCAGATTACGGCTTTCCCATGCTCGTCAGCTCGTATCTCTTAGTCCGCATGGAAGGTAAGATAGAAAAGCTGAGTGCTAATATCGACAAGCTCACCTGCGTGCTGCAAGAGCGCTTAGTCATGCAGTTTCCGTACCTAAACGGGAACAACTAGCGTAAGCAATTATAATATCGTGACGCGAATAAAAATTTTAGTAAATGGGTGCTTGGATTCAAAGAAACAAGGGTACGGAACAAAAGGTTACATACGACCAAATTATACCGAAGTTTCGTTTTGAATCCGCAAGAAATTTACGTTAAGAAATTTTTCCTGAGCAAAACGATATTTAATTGCGACATTAAAATACAAGAAATATATACAAGCAAAAAATACTAATCATGTGACGCAAAACTTCTCTAAGCGCAGTTTTTAAACAGCAAAAAAGCACCCGGCGATTAAAAACCGCTCGGGTGCTAAATTTTTTATTGGAGCTACTGACGGGATTTGAACCTGCGACCTACTGATTACGAATCAGTTGCTCTACCAGCTGAGCTACAGTAGCAAATAAACTTTATTAAATTTTCCGGTGCTTAATCTTCCACCGGTTTAGCAGCTGCCATCTCTGCCTTAGTACGACGCCTTCTTACCCTTCTTACACTGTTGATACCAGCTTTTCTGATAACCTTAGCCAGCTCAGAAATAATATGCAGTTCATCCACAGAGCAGTCTTTAGTAAGCTCTGCCAATTCATTGCAATAAATCTTCTCGCTACGGTGAATATTATCACAAAGCAGCTCATCAACAGAAACATCTAACACATTGGCCAGATGAATAATAGTAGGTAAACCAAGCTTTGTATTGCCAGTCTCTATATTACTGATATGCGGAGTTGACAGACCTGTTAATTGGGCAATATTACCTTGAGTCAAACCTTTGCGTGCTCGCGCAGTCTTAATTCTCAATCCAATAGCCTTATAATCAATGTCTAACTTCACAAATGCTCTCCCCTTCTACTCTTTTCACATACTTGTTGAATTAACATTAAAATTATATCCGAAAACCTGTAAAAAAGCAAGCACTTTATGCGCTAAACAAAATTATTTTTTTAAAACAGGCACAGTCAGGCTTCCCTGCGGCATAAGCAGAATTTTATAATCCTTGCCCACGTAGGCTTCTGCCATTTTGATAGCCTCATCCACATCATCAACTGCTTCAAACAAAAGCTTTTGCGCAATCTTTTTATCTAGAGCAGAAACAAGGATGAATTTCGCCTTCTTCATCAGGCGGGTGATAGCAAACGCTTTATGCGCGCCGATGACAAAATTTTTCTCCAGCTCGGCCTTAATGGCATCAGGCGAAGGATTTTCCTCCAACGCTTTTTCTAGTGCCGCACTGCCGCTGCCTTCCTCACATTCGCCGAGGATGATCACTACGCCGCCCTCTTTTACTGCGCACCAGGCATTATCCATCGTCTTTTGCAGCTGATAGATATTGATATCCTTCGGATAACCGCCGCAGCTGGCAATAACGATATCCGCAGGCTCGTCAATAGGCACGCCGTAAACCTGCTCTACAAATTTGCACGCCTCCAAATGCGCTTCATACCAGTCACCGGCAAAAACTTTGAGGAACTGCTTTTGCGCATCCAAAATGGAATGGAACAAAAACATTTTATGTTCTTTGGCAAAAAGGCGCACGCCTTCCAC
Organism: Duodenibacillus sp.; assembly: GCA_963654835.1. GTDB lineage: Bacteria > Bacillota > Negativicutes > Acidaminococcales > Acidaminococcaceae > Phascolarctobacterium_A. The sequence continues at coordinate 3,280 of CAVKDE010000146.1, forward strand.
CTGATCATCATACACAGGGTTGCCATGCAGCTTGCCCAATTTTGCTTCCGGGCTCATCATCAGGCTGTGGTTTTTGCGCACGGTTTCCATAGCTGCCACGCCGGGCAGCACCGCCTTGCGTCCGCCGCCAAAACCGCTAAAGAAGTGATACACAACCGTACCTGTCAAAATTACTAAATCCGCATCGCAGACGTGCTTATTGAGCCATACAGGCGTTCCGTGCGACGTTTCGCCAAAATATTGAAAATCATCCTGCACGTGGCAATCGCTGTTATACATCGCAAGGCGCGTAGCAACGTCCTCGCCTACCTGCTCCACCATTTCTTCATGGCTCATGCAGCGATGCGTGCCCAGCGCAAAAACAATGTGCATATCTTCATCCTTCACGCCGAGCTTGTTCATCTCATTAACTAAAATCGGCATAAAGCTGTGCGTATTCGCTACACGCGTAGAATCGTTGCAGATGAAGGCAATTTTCATGCCCGGATGTACCAGCTCGTTAATCGGCGCGCTGGCGATAGGGTGATAAAGAGCGTCTAACACAGCTGCCTTTAAATCTTCCAGCGGCAGCATTTCCTGCATTTTCAGCTCGCCCAGCACGTGCTCTGCGGGCAGGGAAAATTCTTTATAACCGTGGCCATATTTATACTTGTAATCTGTCATTTCCGCACCTCCAATATTTTAGCTTAACGCATTTTCTGTTATCTTTATTCTATCATATCTAGCGTGCAAAATGTTTATTTTTTTGGTAAAGAAAGCAACAAAACTGTAAAAATAATGCACGCCATACCAATAAAATCAGGTGTTGTAAGCTTCGTATCCAGCAAAAGCACTACAGAGATAATGGAAGCCAGCGGTTCGGCGCAGGAAATCAGGCTCGCCTTTGTCGGCCCGACAATTTTCAGGCCTGCCAGATAAAGTGCGTAGCTGGCAATTGTCGCACCCAAAAGCAGATAGCCAAAGGCCAGATAACCGCTTAAATCCCAGTGGCCGGCAGGTGTAAACGGGTTACGCCAGATGATGAGTGCCACGCCGCTGATAAGCTGCCCCCAGCCAATAAGCGTAGGTGCAGTGTATTTTTTGAGCATTTCCCCGGGTTTAATGCTGTAATAAGCATAAGACAGTGCTGAAAGCGTACCAATCGCCAAGGCAAGCGGCGAAATCGCCAGACTGTCCAGGCTGCCGTGCGTAGCGATGAGGAACACGCCTAAAAGCGCGCCCACAATGCCCACCAGCTCGCGCCCTTCGGGCGCTCGTTTCGCCTTATAGCTCATCCACAGCATAACGTACACAGGTGCCATGT
>CAVKDE010000147.1:0-2513 GCA_963654835.1 Duodenibacillus sp.
AACGGAAACCAACGGCAGAACCGGAGCAAGTTTTTCAATCGTGCTGCGGAACATACTGTTAATAGCAATACCGGCAATAACAGGCAGTAGAACGATTTTGATAACGGACATCACCATAGCCATGAAGCTTACTTCTACCCAAGTACCAGCTAAAAGATAAACCAGAAACGGCGTTACAATTGGTGCAATCAACGTGGAAGCAATCGTCATACCCACGGAGAGCGGTACATCACCCTTCGCAATATAAGCAATAACATTGCTTGCTGTGCCACCCGGGCAGCAGCCTACGAGAATAACACCCAGCGCAATATCAGTATCCAGGTTCATCGCCACCGCCAAAAAATAAGCAGCAAGCGGCATTATTGTGTATTGCAGCACGCAGCCTGCAAGCACTTCTTTAGGTCGGGAAAAGACAATCTGGAAATCCTCACGTTTAATCGTCAGGCCCATGCCGAACATCGCCGTACCTAGGAAAACAGCAGTATACTGCGGAATCCACATAAATTCCTGCGGTTTTAAGAAAGCTATCGCCGAAGTAATTAAAATTACCACTGCAATATACTTGGATAGCAATCCACTCACCTTGCCAATTTGCGCCAATACGCCTTGTTGTTTCTTCATATTAAATTTTCCTCCTTACATGCATGCTACCTTCAGGTAGTCACGCTGCTTTGCTATCTTACGCAAGATAGCTTTCGGGAGAATTGTACCATAGATTACAATAAAAGTAAAGCAAAAGAACTACACTTTGCATAAATTATACAAGAATGTAGTTCTAGCTCGCTTAAATAAATTCTGCCAAAATTTTATAAAGCAGCGGCGGATTGATAGGCTTCGCAAGATGGTAATTCATCCCCGCCTCGATAGTTTTCTTTTGCTCCTCTGCAAAAGCGTCCGCCGTCATGGCAATAATCGGTGTGCTCGCAGCATCAAGGCGATTAAGCGCGCGGATACGTTTTGTAGCTTCAATACCATCCATCACAGGCATACGCACATCCATTAAAATAGCATCGAAGGTATTCTCCTGCGATTTGGTAAAAAGCTCAACTGCTTCCTGACCATTTTTGGCTACAATGACATTCACGCCTACTTTTTCCAAAATTAATTTAGCAACGTAGATGTTGATATCGTTATCCTCTACCAGCATAACCTGCGCGCCTTGCAGCCTTGCTGTAGAAATCGGCTGGTTCACATTTTGCGTATCAACCTGTGCCTGCGCAACGTAAAGTTCTACAATAAACTGCGTCCCCTCGCCAAGTTCGCTTTTGACAGAGATTGTACCGCCCATTGTATCAACCAAACTCTTAACAATGGAAAGACCAAGGCCTGTGCCCTTAGATTTATCGCTAAGTGAAGATTTTTCCTGCGTAAACGGCGTGTATAAGTTCTTTTGAAAATTTTCGCTCATGCCTACGCCATTATCTTTGACAATAAAACGCAAACCAATCTTACCGTTTTTAGTTTCCAAACGTTCGGAATAAAATTCTACTGTACCGCCTTCAGGCGTAAATTTAACAGCATTTGAAAGCAGGTTAAAGAAAATCTGGTTAAAGCGCAGTCGGTCAACCATAATACTATCTACAGCTGAACGCATAGCAAAAATAAAGTGAATTTTTTTAGCTTCCACTAAAGGACGAATAATTGTATTGATATATTCGGCAAATTCTTCTTTCGTCAAAGGATCTTCTTTGAGCGTCAGATCACCATTTTCAATTTTGCTCATATCTAAAATATCATTGATCAAACCTAAAAGAAATTTACTGGAAGTATCAATCTTATGCAGATATTCCTGCACTATAGGCATTTTTGTTTCTTCTTTCGCCAAGTGCGTTAAGCCGATAATAGCGTTCATCGGCGTGCGGATATCGTGGCTCATACGGCTGAGAAATTCTGTTTTGGCCTGCGCTGCCGATTCTGCTTTTTTAGCGATGATTTTCAGCTCTTCATTTTTCTGCTCTATCTCTTTATAAAGCTTAATGCGACGCTGCTCTTCTACCGTAATATCGCACCACACGTAAACAACGGCATAGCTGGCGTTGATGATGAGCCAACCAGGATTAGCAAGCTGCACCCAGATAAAGCACGTCGTTGTTACAAAGAACGCCATCAAAAGCGCCGCGTTAATGCGGGGCACAATCTTTTTGCGGTTCAGCATAACCAGCACCATACCCATAATAGAATAGAGCATGATAAAGCCTACCCCGACCGGCATAAACATCGGTCCGCGGGCATAATGAATATCCGGTGTCAGGCTAAAGAACCAGGCATCAAAGGGATTGGTTGCGGCAACAACAACATAAGCTGCATAGGGTGCGAGCAAAAAGCCTAGCTTGCGCTTAATCTTTTCTAAGCTTTCATCCTTATGGATCATGACATAAGCATAAACAACCCATACTGCGGCAAGCAAAGGCATACTCATAACATAAATAGTCATAAAGATTTCGTATGACCACCAATGCGTAAACTCGTTCATCGCAATAGAAGAAATTATATCAATAATGACATTGATAATG
>CAVKDE010000147.1:2523-4565 GCA_963654835.1 Duodenibacillus sp.
TGCTCAAGATCAAAACAATGAAAAAAGCATTACTTTGTAAATCTCGTTGTTCCTTGCGCTGCGAATACTCTTTAACAAGCATCATGAGGAAAATCGCTAAAGCGAAGTAATCTGTCTCGACGTGCCACATTTCCAATCCCCCCAATATAATTAACTTTAAATTCATTATACTACGTGCTTTTGAGTAAAGCAAATAAATGTGGAGAATTAGAAAACTATTTGTAAAAAACTAGTATAAGTTACGCCCTGATGCTGGTGCGCAGCTGAATAGCTTCGGCAAGATGTTGCACTTCGATATTTTCGCTGCCTACTAAATCCGCAATTGTGCGTGCTACCTTCAAAATGCGGTCATGGCTGCGAGCACTTAAATTGAGTGTATTAAAATAACGCTCCATAACATTTTGCGCTGCTTCGTCCAGCTGACAATATTTTACCACCTCGCTCCGCCCCATCTGCGCATTGCAATGCATCCCCAGTTTTTCTAAACGCGCCTGCTGCACAAGGCGTGCCTGCACCACGCGCTCGCGGATTACAGCGGAGCTTTCTCCTTGTGCTTTACTTTTCAGCTCGCTGAACTCTACGCGCGTAAGGTTTATCTGCATATCAATTCTATCCATGAGCGGACCGGAAATTTTCCTGCGATAGTTATCAATATCTTTCTGTTTGCAGGAGCAGCGCTGCACGCTATCACCTAAAAAGCCACAGGGACACGGGTTTTGCGCTGCTACCAAAATAAATTTGCTGGGGAAGGTCATCGCTGCACGTACGCGTGAAATACTCACTTCGCCATCTTCCAAAGGCTGGCGCAGCATTTCTAACGTATTACGTTCAAACTCTGGCAGTTCGTCTAAGAAAAGTACGCCGTTGTGCGACAGTGTTACTTCTCCCGGACGTGGTGTACTGCCTCCGCCGAGCAGCGCACTGCCGCTGATACTATGATGCGGGCTGCGGAAGGGGCGTTCGAGCATCACGCTGTCAGCCTGCGGCAAGAGGCCGACGATGCTGTAAATTTTCGTCACTTCTAACGCCTCTGCTTCCGTCATAGGTGGCAGGATAGTTACCAGCCTGCGCGCCAGCATTGTTTTCCCACAGCCGGGACTGCCTACCATCAAAATGCTGTGACCGCCGGCAGCGGCGATTTCCAGTGCGCGCCTGGCTACCAGCTGTCCTTTGACATCGGCAAAATCTACATGATAAATCCTGTTTTTGTTTTGCAGAATATTTTCTTTAGGCAAAGGTGTTAATTTTTGGCGACCTTGCAAGTGTTGCACCAGCTCTGTGAGCGTGGCTACGGCGATAACATCAATTCCCTGCACCAGTTTGCCTTCCGCAGCATTTTCCTGTGGAATATATACTTCTTTCGCTCCGCAGGCTTTGGCATTTATAAGCATAGATAAAGTGCCGCTGACGCGTCTTATGTGTCCGTCAAGGGAAAGTTCACCGATAAAAACTTTATCTGCTAATTCTTTCACTTCAAACATATGGCAGCAGCTTAACAGGCCAATCGCAATAGGTAAATCAAGCCCTGAGCCTTCTTTACGCAAATCCGCCGGAGCAAGATTCACAGTAATGCGCGTCATGGGAAAAGGATAATGAGAATTGCGCAGTGCCGCTTTCACCCGTTCTTTCGATTCACGCACGGCCATCGCCGGCAGGCCAACTAAATCAAAATTGGGCATACCGTTGCTCACGTCCACCTCTACCACAATTTGAACGCCATCAATACCGCAGGTTGTTTCGCCAAAAATCTGTGCAAACATCATCAACACTCCATTTCTTAGAAGCAGTGCGGGTGATGCCGAAGCTGAATAACCGCGCTGCCTTCTAGTAAAATCTCCACTACATCAAAGGAAAGCATCGGCATATGATATATCAGCCCTGCACATTGCAGGTAATATTCAGCGCAGCGATGAATTTTTCTTTGCTTCATCATAGTCACGGCCTCGATTGGTCTGCCAAACCGCGTAGATGTCCGTGTCTTGACCTCTATGAAGCTGATAACGCTTCGTTTTTTCGCAATAATATCAATCTCACCAAAACGG
>CAVKDE010000148.1:0-4482 GCA_963654835.1 Duodenibacillus sp.
GATAATCGGCTGATAGCACAAAAAGAAACCCTTGCAGCCATTACGCACGCTGTCGCGCATTTCTCCCTGCAGGTTCATCTTCGCCAGATATTCTCTGTAGCCAGTTTCTGAGTAAAATACTACATCTGTTTTATAATTGTTTTTAGAATTCTTTAAAGCAATTTCCACACGCTGGATAACGCACATGGGATCTTTTTCATCCGCAAAATGCGTAGCACCAACACTTACGGTGCAAATGCCTGTGAGTAATTTATTAAGCTGCTGACAGAAATCAACAATACCTTCATGCTTATAATGTAAAAGCAAAGCAGCAAAACGGTCGTTATCCAGACGATATATATAATCCCAATCTTTAATAAGTTTGGTAAGCATAGCAGCAACTTTCTTCAAAACTTCATCGCCATAGCTACGCCCTTTTTCCACGTTAATTTCTGCCAAGTTATCAACGTCGAAAATCAACATATATCCATCAGAACTGTGATTCAAGCAAATCGTCAGATCCTTTTGTAATTGTTTGCCCAAAGTAAGACCGGTAAGTGAGTCAATTGTTGTATCTGCCAATACATCCTTTTCTAACACCATATCACCCCTTTACGAATTTCTCGTTTCTTTGCAGCCAAAATCCTATGTATGCTATATATTTCCTAATAATATTCATAGTCATACAGATAAATTTTATACCAAATTAGTATTTTTGTCTACACTCATAACAAATGCAGATAATTTTATTTAAGTTTAACATTTGTTCACGTGACAAAAAAACATTCACATATAAATATTATTACTTCTTTTTTCTTTCCGTTTTTTCATGTATAAAAAATTATACTGTAGCCAGGGCAACACATGATAAAAGCGAGCCTTATGCAAGACTCGCTTTCAAAACTATAAATTTACACTTAAAACCGGCTAACGTAATCAGATATCACTATCTTGTTTTACCGCACCTTTAATCTTATTAGTTCTCTGCCAGATATAAGCAGCAGCAATCAAAGCAATACCAATGCCATCAGTCATAGCACCAGGGATAATCATGCAGATACCGCCAACAAGGAACAGTAAACGCTGCGGCATGTTCAGCAGATTCTGGCAGAAACCGATCATCGCCATGGATGCACCCCACATACCAATGATAGCAGTAATTGCGCTATAAGTGATGGTGAGCGGCGTTGCATTAATCATGAGCAGTTCAGGTGCCAAAACGAAAATATACGGCACGATGAAAGCTGCAATTGCCAATTTAGCTGCGATAACGCCAGTACGCATGGGGTTCGCACCCGCAATACCTGCACCAGCATAAGCTGCCAAAGCAACAGGCGGCGTTACGTCCGCAACAATACCAAAGTAGAACGCAAACATATGCGCTGCCAATACAGGCACATTCATCTGCACCAGAGCAGGAGCAGCAATGGTAGAGGTAATTACATAGTTCGCGGTGGTAGGAACGCCCATACCCAGGATAAGCGAAGTAATCATGGTAAAGAACATAGCAGGCAAAAGCTGACCGCCAGCTAAATCTAAAAGTGCGCTAGCAACTTTTAAGCCTACACCAGTTTTCGTAACAACGCCAATGATAATACCAGCAGTTGCGCAGGCAATCAGTACGCCCAAAACGCCTTTAGAACCATCAACCAAGCCTTGTACAATCTGACCAAAGCCTATGCGTGTAGATTTACGCAGGCAGGAGCAGACGATGGTTAAAACGATAGCTGCCAAAGCAGCACGCATCGGTGTATAACCGCTTACCAAAAGGTAAACAATTACAACCAGCGGAATTGCCAAATGGCCTTTTTCCAAGAACAGTTCTTTAAACTTCGGCAGCTGGTCACGCGGAGTGCCTTTCAGGCCGAACTTTTTCGCTTCATAATGCACGCCCAACCAAACGCCGATGTAATAGAGCATGGCCGGGATAACAGCAGCTTTAACAACGTCAAAATAAGGCACGCCAACAAATTCTGCCATCAGGAAAGCAGCAGCACCCATAACAGGAGGCATCAGCTGACCACCGGTAGAAGCAGCAGCTTCAACAGCACCCGCAAATGCAGGACGATAACCTAATTTTTTCATCATGGGAATAGTGAACGCGCCCGTACCGGCAACGTTACCAACAGAGCTGCCGGATACAGTGCCCATCAGACCGGAAGATAAAACGGCAACCTTCGCCGGACCGCCTGCTGCCCAACCGGCAATAGCGTTCGCAATATCAATGAAGAACTTACCTAAACCGGTAGTTTCTAAGTAAGCACCAAAAAGGATGAAGAGATAAATAAAGGTAGAAGATACGCCCATAGGAGTACCAAAAATACCTTCTGTGGTGAAATACAAATGGTCAAACATTTCCTGGAAGCCTACGCCGCGGTGAGCCATAATACCGGGAACATAAGGACCAAGGAAAGCATACAGCATGAAAACAAAAGCGACGATAATCATCGGCCAGCCAACTACACGACGTGCAGCTTCAAACACCATAACAGTACCAATCAGGCTGACGATAAAATCCGTTTCCGTGTTCATACCAGCACGCAGCACCAGCTCCTGATAGTTAACTACCAGATACAGAGCACTGCCTGCACTGACAACAGCAAACAATACATCCAGCGGATGCATCTTGCTACGCGACCAGGATTTACATGCCGGATACAGCAGGAAAATCAGCACGAAGCCAAACGCCAGATGGATAGCACGCTGCAAATGCGCATCGAGTACGCCAAAAGTAGCTGTGTATAATTGAAAAACAGCGAACAAAATACAGATTGCCGAGATAATTTTATCCCAGATACCTGTCATTTCACGCTTATTAGATTCTTTGTCAAATTTTTGTAATACCTCTTCTGCAGATAGTTCCTGAACTTTTTCTTTTTCCTTTGCAGACATTGGTATCAACTCCTCTCATTTACAAAAAAATTAAAAATAGCATTCCAGCCAATATTGATAACGATAAATAGCCTTTATCTTAATGGCAGTCCCCTGCCCATACATAGCAATGAGATCATAATCCTCCTTGCCATGAAGAATATGCTGCATAGCCTGCTCGGAAATGCGCAGGGCAACTTCTTTATAAGGCCTGTTCATTTCTAAAATAAACTTGCCATCTGCTGTCGTGCGCAGCCTGCCATCGGTTGGAGAATAGGGATAGCCCCAGCCCAGCGATTCAAAACGGGTGTGGGTCATTGTCATGTCATTTTCTGCATTAACCTTAAAATATTCATCCCACTCGGTTTTTTCTACCGAATGAGTAAAGCTAATATTCCACTCATCTCCCTGATGTGTAGAAAAAGCAACTGCCCCAGTTTTTCCCTCCGGTATAACCGCCACAACCAGGCGCGTGCTATACCAGCTTAAGAAAATCAGCAAAACGCTGACAATAATTACAAAAATGTTCAGTGGGAAAAAAGACCGGGCTCCGGCTTGCGCCGGCCTCCGGTCTTTGAAGTTCAGCATCTTCTAAATTCCTTATTTTTCGTTAAAGAATTTTTCTGCGCCAGGGTTCAGCTTAATGGACATGCCATCTTTACCAGTTTCTTTGCTGATTGCATTTGCAGCGGAGTGAGCAGCTTTCATACGATCAAGGTTGCCATACAGAGCTTTAGCAATTGCATAAGCGGTATCAGCATCCATCTTATCGGTTACTGCGAGCATGCATTTTACTGCTACAGCAGAAACATCAGCATCCTGTTTTGCATAAGTACCAGATTTAATGGTAACTTTAGTATAGAACGGATATTGTTTAATCAAAGCATCAGCTTTATCAGCATCTACCGGAACAAGAGCAACATCATGCTGGGTTGCGATATCCTGAATAGCAGCGGTCGGATGGCCGGCAGTTACGAAAGCAGCATCAACGTTGCCATCTTTCAGAGCGTTAGCAGCTTCGCCGAAGGACAGGTATTGAACTTTAATATCATCATATTTAATGCCATAAGCTTCCATAATCTGACGTGCATTAGCTTCCGTACCGGAACCGGCAGCACCAACAGCAATGCGTTTACCTTTGAAATCAGCAACAGATTGGATGCCGGATTTTTTCAAAGTAACGATTTGTACGGTTTCCGGATACAGGGTTGCTAAACCTTGCAGGCCGCTAACTTGTTTGCCTTTGAACATTTCAGTACCATTAGCAGCATAGTAAGCAATATCGTTTTGGATAAAACCAATTTCAACTTTACCCTGGCTGAGCAGGTTTACGTTAGCTACAGAAGCACCAGTGGATTGTGCAGAAGCGTTAGCACCAGGAATATTCTTGTTAAGAATATCAGCCAATGCACCACCTAACGGGAAATAAGTACCAGCAGTACCACCAGTAGCGATGTTAATAAATTTTTGTGCAGCAGGTTTATTATCTTTTTTGTCTCCTCCGCCGCAGCCGGCAATCATTGTTGTCATAACCATGATACCAAGTAAAAAAGCCAGAAGTTTTTTTTTTTTTTTTTCCCTCCTTAAAATAATAAATATAAAAGGCATAAGTGTATGATAGTATGTATATAT
>CAVKDE010000149.1:0-4479 GCA_963654835.1 Duodenibacillus sp.
GGCATTTAGCCAATATTGGCTATGCTAAGCCTGGCTGCGAAAGTATTTATAATATCCAGATGATGGAGGAGCGGCATCCGATTATCGGCGTAGGCCCGTCTTCTGCCAGCAAGCGACCGCTTGCCGACGGACATCATCTTAATAAGCTCAATATGCCGAAGAATGTTGCGGTATACGGAGCGAAGATAGAAGCATTAGCTAAGCAAAGAGAAATGTTATTCAGGTAGGGAGGATATATTATGCTGACTACAGCACCCAGAGGCACGAAGGATATCATGCCTTCTGACGTTAACGCATGGCGTTATCTGGAAGAAACTATGCGTAAAATTTGCGCCCAATATGGCTATAAAGAAATCAGGACGCCTGTATTTGAGCATACAGAGCTGTTCCAACGCGGTATTGGCGATACTACGGACGTAGTAGAAAAGGAAATGTATACTTTTACAGACCGTGGCAACCGCAGCATTACCCTGCGTCCGGAAAACACTGCCAGCGCTGTCCGCGCTTACGTTGAGCATAAGCTGAGCAAGGACGACGCAGCAACTAAATTCTATTACATCGGGCCGATGTTCCGTTACGACCGCCCGCAGGCAGGCCGCCTGCGTGAGTTCCACCAGTTTGGTGTGGAAGCTTTGGGTGTAACAGGTCCGAATGTGGATGCAGAAATTATCCTTTTGGCTGTGCAGGTTTTGCAAAGCCTGGGTTTGAAAGATTTAAAGCTCAAGATTAATTCTGTAGGCTGCCCTAAATGCCGCCCGTTGCACAGAGAAAAATTGCAGGCTTTCTTTAAACCGCATTTTGACGAGCTGTGCAAGGATTGCCAAAGCCGTTATGACCGCAATCCGCTGCGCCTTTTGGATTGCAAAAATCCGCATTGCCATGAACTGGGCGAGGGAGCGCCGAGCCTGGAAGAATGTTTGTGCGATGAATGCAAGGAGCATTTTGCAGGCTTGAAGGAGCTGTTGACTGCTGCCGGAGTTGATTATGAGGTTGACCACAATTTAGTGCGCGGCCTTGATTATTATACAAAAACTGCTTTTGAAATCCAGTACGCTCCGCTGGGCGCACAAAGTGCTGTTTGCGGTGGCGGCCGTTATGATGGCTTAGTGCAGGAAATCAGCGGTGATGAAGCACGTCCCGGCATTGGTTTTGCAATGGGTATGGAACGCGTGCTGCTGGCACTGGAAAAGCAAAATCTTCTGCCGGAATTTGATGAAACCATTGACGCTTATGTTGTCTGCCCCAAGAAGGAAAACTTTGCGCTGGCCTTTAAAACAGCTATTGAGCTGCGCCGCGCAGGCTTTAAGGTTGAATATGATTTCAATGGCCGCAGCATGAAAGCGCAAATGAAACAGGCCAATAAATTCCAGGCAAAACAAGTGTTAATATTTGGCGAGGACGAAGTTGCCAGAAATGCTGTAACCGTGCGCAACATGGCTACCAGCGAGCAGCAGGAAATCGCTATTAATGATATTATCAGTTATTTCAATACTTTATAAGCAGAGGTGCTAAACATGATTAAAGAAAAACGCAGCCATCATTGTGGTGAGCTGAGCAAGGAGCAAGCTGGCGAGCAAGTTGTACTTTGCGGCTGGGTTGCAAAACGTCGTGACCATGGCGGATTGATTTTTATTGATTTGCGTGATCGCAGCGGTATTGTGCAGGTTGTTGCTGATCCTGACAGTGCAGGCAGCAGCTTTAAAACTGCAGAAGACATCCGTAACGAATACGTTATCAAAGTTATTGGTAACGTGCGTCTGCGTGATGAAGATACCATCAACGAAAATATTGCTACCGGTACTATTGAAGTGCTGGCACATGATATTGAAGTGCTCAACGGTGCTAAAACTCCGCCGTTCTACATTAAAGACGGTATTGATACCGACGAAAACCTGCGTCTGAAATACCGTTATCTGGATTTGCGTCGTCCGGAGATGCAGCATAACCTGATTCTGCGCCATAAAGTTGCTAAACTGATGCGCGATTATCTGGATGATAATCATTTCCTCGAGATTGAAACACCGATGTTGTGCAAATCTACTCCTGAGGGCGCGCGCGATTACCTCGTTCCGAGCCGCGTAAACCCTGGCAAGTTCTATGCACTGCCGCAATCTCCGCAAATCTTTAAACAACTTTTGATGGTAGCTGGTATGGAGCGTTATTTCCAAATCGCCCGCTGCTTCCGTGATGAAGATCTGCGTGCTGACCGTCAGCCGGAATTTACCCAGCTGGATATGGAAATGTCCTTCATGGAAGTTGATGAAATCTTAGAGCTGATGGAAGGCTTAATCCACCACATCTTTAAAGGTGCGCTGGGTAAAGATATCCAAATTCCTTTCCAACGTTTGACCTGGGACGATGCTATGGATCGTTTCGGCAGCGATAAACCTGACCTGCGCTTTGGCATGGAGCTGAAAAATGTTAGCGAAGCTGTTAAAGGCTGCACCTTCCAGGTATTCAACAATGTTATCGCAAATGGCGGTCAGGTAAAATGCATTAACGTTAAAGGTTATGCAGATATTCCTCGTCGTCAGCTGGATGAGCTCGTTAAGTTCTGCGGCATCTATGGTGCAAAAGGCATGGCTTGGCTGCAATTCCCTGCTGAAGGCGGCGTAAAATCTTCTATCGCTAAATTCTTCAGCGAAGAAAATATTGAAGCAATCAAAAAAGCTGCTGAGGTTGAAGCAGGCGACTTGCTGCTGTTCGTAGCAGATAAACCTTCTGTTGTAGCTGCTTCCTTGGGCGCACTGCGTATTGAAATGGCAAAACGCCGTGGCTTGATTGATCCTGATAAGCTGGCTTTCACCTGGGTTGTTGATTTCCCGATGTTTGAATATAACGAGGAAGAAAAACGTTATGTAGCAATGCATCATCCGTTCACCGCTCCGCGTGACGAAGATCTGCCGCTGCTTTTGACTGATCCGGGCAAAGTATATGCTAAAGCTTATGATATGGTTCTGAACGGTACGGAAATTGGTGGCGGTTCTATCCGTATCCACCGTCGTGACGTACAAAAGATGGTCTTCGAGGCTATCGGCCTTTCTGACGAAGAAGCACAAGAGAAATTTGGCTTCATGATGAATGCGTTTGAATATGGTGCTCCGCCACATGGTGGCCTGGCATTCGGTCTTGACCGTCTGATCATGATCATGGCAAAACGTGATTCTATCCGTGACGTAATTGCTTTCCCGAAAACTCAGAGTGCATCTGACCTGATGACCCAGGCTCCGAACGATGTTGATGAGAAGCAGTTGCGTGAGCTGCACATTAAGACTTCTCTTCTGATGAAGAAGGAAAACAAAGAATAATAACTTCTACTTCGTCGTGGAAGAGTGTGGAACAAATTCACTGTCTTTGTCAAGTAGATAATTAAAAATAAAGTTAGAAAAATTTTAAGAGGAAGCGTTGAAAAACGCTTCCTTTTTTGGTATTATATGTATGTCGGATGTATCCGATAGAAACTTCATAAATGCAGTTAATTATACCCCTGCGATGTTCGTTACATTGCTCCACAGGTTTTGAGCCAACACTCTAACCTAGGGAGCCTGATACTCCTTCTTTCAAAAACGTGCCTCCTTTGAGTGGAAGTTTGCGATTGTTAGGGAAGGCACCCACCTGCACATGCAGGTTCAAAACATGGAGTGAGGACGGCATTGTGGGGATTAATTTTTTTGGTGATAAAATGGACAACTTATTTGGTAATTTATTCGCAAGTGAAGAAAAACAGACGAAGCCTCTCGCTGACCGTATGCGTCCGGAAAAGCTCAGCGACTTTGTAGGGCAGGAGAAGGCAGTGGGGCAAGGTTCGCCCCTTCGGCGGATGATTGAGCGTGATATGCTGCAATCTGTCCTCTTTTACGGCCCGCCTGGCACCGGCAAAACAACATTAGCACAGGTTATTGCGCATGTAACCGGTGAAAAATTTGTAGCGATTAACGCTGTTTCCAGCGGTGTACCGGAGCTGCGCAAGCTGATAGCCAAGGCGCAGGATGACAGGCACGCAGGACGTGGGCGTACGATCGTATTCATCGACGAAATTCATCGCTTTAACAAGGCGCAGCAGGACGTGCTTTTGCCCTATGTAGAAAATGGCACAATTGTTTTAATTGGTGCAACGACGGAAAATCCTTTTTTTGAAATTAATTCGCCGCTGCTTTCACGCATGAAGGTGGTGCGCCTAGAAAAATTGCAGCCACCGCAGATAGTGCAGATTTTAGAGCGTGCGATAGCCGATAGTGAGCGTGGTTTTGGCGGCAGCTTTACAGCGCAGCCGGAAGCTTTGGCGATTATTGCAGATTTTGCCGCAGGCGATGCCCGTGGTGCTCTCAATATCTTGGAGCAGGCAGAGTTCATGCTGCCGGAAGCAGGCGAGCGCGTGCTGACGGTAGAAACGCTGCGCAGCGTGATTGGTACAGCTCTCCAGCGTTATGATAAAAAGGGCGACCAGCATTACGATATTATCAGTGCCTTTATCAAAAG
>CAVKDE010000150.1:0-4445 GCA_963654835.1 Duodenibacillus sp.
CATTTACAGAGCTAGAGAGAAGAAAATCTGTAAAGCACAGCAAATTGTAATTTACTTATGAGGGGCTTACGTTCGTAAACCTAGGGAAATTCTCAAAGAGAAATTAGGGAGGTTTTTAACCATGAATGATGTACCGAAATTATTTGGCAGCTTAGTATTTAACGAAACAGTAATGAAGGATCGTCTGCCGACTGCAACTTACAAAGCTTATAAAGCAGCAGTGCTGGAAGGCACACCGCTGAATCTGGAAATTGCCAACATTATTGCTAATGCAATGAAGGATTGGGCTTTGGAACATGGCTGCACTCACTTCACTCACTGGTTCCAACCGATGACAGGTATTACTGCTGAAAAACATGAAAGCTTTATTTCTCCTACTGCTGAAGGCCGCGTTATTATGGACTTCTCCGGTAAAGAATTAATTCAGGGCGAACCTGATGCTTCCAGCTTTCCTTCCGGCGGCCTGCGTGCTACCTTTGAAGCTCGTGGTTATACTGCCTGGGATCCTACTTCCTATGCTTTTATAAAAGATAACTGCTTGTGCATTCCGACTGCGTTCTGCTCCTACACCGGCGAAGTGCTTGATAAAAAAACACCGCTTTTGCGCAGCATGAACACCGTGAGCAAGGCAGCTTGCAACCTGCTGAAAATTTTTGGTATCGACACTGTACGCGTAAACAGCACTGTTGGTCCGGAACAGGAATATTTCCTCGTTGATAAAAAGATGTGGGAAAAACGTAAAGATCTTGTTTACACCGGTCGTACACTTTTCGGTGCCAAATCACCGCGTGGACAGGAATTGGATGATCATTACTTTGGTATCATCAAACAAAGAGTTCTTTCCTTTATGAAAGATTTGGATGATGAGCTGTGGAAATTGGGCGTGCTTGCTAAGACAGAACATAACGAAGTTGCTCCTGCACAGCATGAATTAGCTCCTATTTTTACTACTACCAACGTTGCTTCTGATCACAACCAATTGATGATGGAGTTCATGAAACGCGTTGCTTTAAGACATGGTCTTGTGTGCCTGCTGCATGAAAAACCTTTTGATGGTGTTAACGGCAGCGGCAAGCATAACAACTGGTCGCTTTCTACCGAAGAAGGTTTGAACCTTTTAGATCCTGGTAAGGAGCCTTATAAAAACATCCGCTTCTTAACCTTCCTTGCAGCAATCATTAAAGCTGTTGATGAATATCAGGATCTGCTGCGTGTATCCGTAGCAAGTGCCGGCAATGACCACCGCCTGGGTGCGAACGAAGCACCTCCTGCTATCGTTTCCATGTTCCTTGGTACCGAACTGACCGCAGTATTGGAAGCAATTGCTGCTGGCGAAGTTTATAACGGTAATCCGGAAAGCTACATTAAAGTAAGTGATGATACCATTCCTGCTTTAGTGAAAGATAACACTGATAGAAACAGAACTTCTCCTTTTGCTTTCACAGGTAATAAATTTGAATTCCGTATGCTTGGCAGTATGTTCTCCATCGCTGGTCCGAACATCGTGCTGAACACTATTGTAGCGGAAGAACTTGATGAGTTTGCTGCTAAACTTGCTGATGCTCCTGATTTGGAAGCAGCAGTTTATGATTTGGTTAAGGAAACTTATAAGGCACATAAACGTATTGTCTTTAACGGTAATGGTTACACGGATGAATGGGTTGATGAAGCTGCTAAACGTGGCCTGCTGAATCTGAAATCTACTCCGGAAGCATTGCCTTATCTGGCTCATGCTAAAAACATTGAGCTGTTTGAAAAACACAATATCTTCAACAAAGCAGAGGTTGAATCTCGTGTAGAAATTCTGCTGGAAAACTACAGCACCACAATTTCTATTGAAGCAGCAACGATGCTGGATATGTTCCATAAAGATATCCTGCCGGCAATTACTGCTTATACTGAAGATTTGACTAAAGCAGTGCTGGATAAAAAAGCTGCTGGTATTGCCGCAGGTTTTGAAGGCGCGCTGGCTGATAAGCTCAGTACCCTTGGTGCAGAGATGTACGCTTCTTCCGTAAAACTGGATGATGATATTAAGGCAGCAGCTGCTATCAGCGGTAGTGAAAAGCAAGCACTGTTCTATCATGATACAGTTTTGGCAGAGATGGGCAAACTGCGTGAGGCAGTTGATGCAGCTGAAGCTTTGACTGGTGGTAAATATTTAGATTATCCGACTTATGGGGAGTTACTCTTTGGTGTAAACGAGTAAAAAAGATTGCCGTGTAAGGCATCATCTGCGGCAGAAAATCTCCTACACGTACTTTTAGTACGCGGTCGTCGATTTTCTTAGCATCTGATACCTTCTCGCCAATCTTGGTAAAGTTTATATAATACATAATTTATACACAACGAGGTGTATCCGAAAAAACGCGGATGCACCTCTTCTTCTTTTAAAATAAAAATTTGAGGGGTGTTAGCAATGGATAAATATGTATCTGTCGATACGATATGGGTGCTGATAGGTGCCTTCCTAGTATTTTCAATGCAGCCTGGCTTTGCCATGGTGGAGACAGGTTTTACAAGAGCGAAGAACGCAGGCAACATCGTTATGAAGAACGTTATGGATATGTGCCTTGGCTCTATCGTTTTTTGGATTTTAGGCTTTGGCCTGATGTTTGGTACAGATATCGGTGGCTTTATCGGTACGCCGGATTTCTTTGTGCAAGGTGATTACGGCGCAAGCTATCCGAGCACGGCGTACTTTATTTTCCAGACAATGTTCTGTGCGACAGCAGCAACGATTGTTTCCGGAGCGATGGCCGAGCGCACGAACTTTTTAGTTTACTGCATTTACAGCCTGATTATCAGTGCTGTGATTTATCCGATTAGTGGTCACTGGATTTGGGGCGGTGGCTGGCTGGCGCAGCTTGGCTTCCATGATTTTGCAGGTTCTACCGCAGTACACATGGTAGGCGGCGTTGCTTCGCTTGTTGGCGCAAAGATGATTGGTGCACGTATTGGCAAATACAATGCGGATGGCACAGTAAATGCTATTCCTGGTCACAGCATTCCGCTTGGCGCACTTGGTGTGTTCCTCTTGTGGTTCGGCTGGTTTGGTTTTAACGGTGCTTCTACCGTTTGTGCAACGGGTGATGATGTGCTCGTATCCATGGGCGCAATTTTTATCACGACTAATATGGCAGCAGCTGCTGCTGCAACAGCTACAATGATTTATACGTGGGTGCGTTACGGTAAACCTGATGTTTCTATGACACTTAATGGTGTGCTCGCAGGCCTTGTTGCTATCACCGCAGGCTGCGATATGGTCAGCCCTGCCGGTGCTTTAATCATTGGCTTAATTGCTGGTATCCTTGTTGTTGTTTCTGTTGAATTTTTCGATCAGAAGCTCAAAATTGATGATCCTGTTGGTGCGATTTCCGTTCATGGTGTGTGCGGTGCGTTTGGTACTATCGCAACAGGTTTCTTTGCTTTAGATGGCGGTTTGTTCTACGGTGGTGGTACAGATTTTCTGGTAAAACAAATTCTTGGCGTGGTCAGCGTTGCTGTTTATGTAGCAGTTACAATGAGTATTCTCTTTAGTGTTTTAGATAAAATCTTTGGCCTGCGCGTAAGCGAAGAAGAAGAGGTTAAAGGCCTGGATATGGAAGAACATGGCTTACTCAGCAGCTATGCAGATTTTATGCCCACTCCGGTAGAAGCACAAACTGCTTCTGTTACGACAACTTATGTTGCACCTGCTGTCAGCACTCCTAGTGTTAAAGCTGAAGGCGTACCTAAGATGAGTAAGGTAGTCATTATTACTTCACAAAATCGTTTTGAAGCTTTAAAAGTTGCGCTTGATAAGCTGGGTATTACAGGCATGACGGTTACGAAGGTGCTTGGTTATGGTATCCAGAAAGGTTCGACCGAGATGTATCGTGGCGCTGAAGTTGCAGCTCATCTCTTGCCGAAGGTTAAGGTGGAAATGATTGTTTCCGCTATTCCGGTAGCAACTGTTGTGAATACTGCAAAACAAGTGCTTTATACTGGTAAATATGGTGACGGTAAAATCTTTATTTACGATGTAGAAGATGTTGTGAAGATCCGCACCGGTGAAACAGGCTATGACGCTTTGCAAGATTATCCGATTGAGGAAAAATAAGGCAAAGTCAGCCGCTGAAATTGCTTCTCCCTAATTACTCCCTAATATAGCAGAAGAACGCTGCGCCCTTGCTTTATGCGGGGCGTTAGCGTTCTTTTGCTATATATGAATTTTTACATGCTTTTTACATCGCTCTGCTTTGGATTTTACATACAGCCGTTACAATAAAGATAAGTTGTAGAGCAAAGCAACGAAAATCAACTTGTGTTATAAAAAAACGGAGGCAAGAAGAATGAAATTAAAAAAAGTTTTAGCAGCGGCGATGATTTCACTGCTGGCTACTACAGCAATTGTTGGTTGCGGTAGTGACAAAAAAAGCGCAGATACCGGTAAGAAGGTACAG